>NZ_JBEXSI010000052.1:0-48220 GCF_040613515.1 Streptomyces sp. NPDC006261 | reverse complement strand
GGAAGGCGGTCGACGAAGGCGGCGACGTACCGCTCACGCACAGGCAGCAGGCTGAAGTCGTGCGGCATGCGTGGGCGTTGGTCCGGCGCCGTGCGCTTGCCGTAGCCGGGCTTCGCCATCGGGTACGCGGTGGACCGTGCGGCGGTGCGCAGGTCAGGACTAAGGTGCTGGGTAGCCACGGGATCGACCTTCTGCTTAGCGATCTTGCGGTCAGACCCCGGCCTGGTGTGCCAACACCGTGTCGGGGTCGATTGGTTCTCGAACCGTAAGCAGTCGTGACGCTGCGCCGCAAGCTGTCACGATTAGTCATACTTGCTGGCCGTGACGGGGCGGGGAGGTAGGGAAGGTTTTCCCAACCCCCTCTTCTTACCTGCCGGTTAAAGAAGGCGCTCGGATCCCGGGTCTCGCATTCCGACGCCCGAGTCCCGGAACCCGGGCTTCGGGCCGGGACCCCGCCCACGTACCCCCGCAAGAGTGAACCGGCCGGTCCCGAACCTCGGCGGCCGAAGCTTGAGACCCGAGACCCGAAACCCGAGCCTCGGACGAGCGAGGAGCACTCCGGCCGGTGAGCACCCGGCACGGCTAGCGGAACACCCCCGCACGCGCGGGCCCGCCAGCAGCGCTCGTGCGATCTTGACTGCCCCCCCGCAGCGCGCAATCTGGGCGACGTTCGGAAGCCGCCCAGGACAACAGCGCGCAGGCCGTCGCCCACCCAGGGGGCATGGCCCTCCGGTGCTCGCGGGCTCCAATTCCATCGCATCTCCGAGTGCGGTGCTGCGGCGACTACGACTACGGGAGCGGAAGGGGCCGGGGCAAGCGCGCATAGTGCGTACCTGGTCAGCCTCTACGAAAAGCGCCGGGATTGTGGGTGGACGAGACCCGGAACTACGCCACGCGGGCCCTGAACCTGGGCTATTCCCCGCCCTCCCCGAGGGCGGTGCGCAGCCAGTCAAGTGATCCTTGCGCCAAGAGCTCGTCGGCCAGCCGGTTCGCGGTCCCCGTGACGAGACGGCCGCGGCTGTTGTCGATCCACCGCTGGGCGTTCTCGTAGCCCTGCGCCTTGTACTCGATGCCCTGGAGCAGGCACTCCAGCTTGTCCGCGTCGCGAGCGCAGACCGCTTCCGGCGACTTCTTCGCCTCATACTCCGCGACCAGCTCGCGAACCGCCGAGGCCAGCACCTCGGGCATGCCCGTCGTCTGGTCGGCCGTGACTTCCTGCGGGTCGCCGACGGGCGCGTACTTCCTTCCGAGGTGGTTCACGTCCCCGGTCCGGCTTTCCTGCGTGTCGTGCCAGACGGCGAGGTAGGCGGCCCGGGCAGGGTCGGCGCCCTCCAGCTTCGCGATGATCGTGGCGATCAGTGCCGTACGCCACGAGTGCTCGGCAACACTCTCGGGGTCACGGACCCCGGCCATCCACCAGCCGGTGCGCCGTGTCTGCTTGAGCGTGCCCGCCTCGTACAGGAAACGGCCCACCGCGGACAGGTCGTCAGCCACGATCCCCTCCTCTCACGCCTCGGCGAGGCGGATTGCGTACCGGATGCCCTCCAACTCCCGGCGCGATCGCGCCGACAGCTCCCGACCATCCAACATCACAGGAATGGCTGCGCGTAGTTCGTTGCCCATCACGGTTCCGGGCCGCAGCAGGTTCGGGCGGGCGGCGACCAACGCCCACAGGGTGTGGACGTTCAGATCGAAGAATCCGTGGTCCGGAGCCAAGCCCCGCACGAGGTGACGCATCAGTCTGTCGCCAGGCCACGGGCCTGGGTTCGTTTCGGCGATGAAGTCGTCGGACAGCTGGACATACGGTGCCTCTCCGATCCAGTACGCCCAGTAGTTGAGGTTCGCTGCCTCGCCCGCGTCGTCATCGGTGAGGGCCGTGGTGATGAAGTGCTCCATCCGATCCCGATCGCCCTGCCTGGCGGCGACGGCCGCGACCGAACGGGCGTTGAGCCAGCCGGTCAGCCAGCCGTCCGGGCGCTCGGCCCGCTGCTGTTGGGCCAGCCACTCGGAAGTGTCGGATGCGGCGTCGTACCCGGCCAGGTAAAGGGCCTGGCGGCGTAGCAGAAAGCGGTCCCTGCCATGCGCCTGCTCCGTCGCCTGGCGCATGCGGGAAAAGAAGCGACTACGGTCCGCAGCGGGGAGCTCCGGTCCTCGCGGTACGGGGCCCCGGCGTGGTCGCGGTGGGTCGGGCAGCGTGCGCAACGGTGTTGGAGTCACGCCGTTGAGCGGCCAGGACAGCACCTCGACCAGCTCGCGCTGCATGACCCACGCACCGAGCGGGCTGTCACGGGCGGGTACTTCCTCGTCGAGAGCCGCTGCCAGCAGTACGTCGGCCTCCATGGCCCGTTCCAGAGTCAGGAGCAGGGCCGGCGCACTGCCCAGCTGTAAGAGCTGGTGGCGGTATACGAGCATCTGCCCGACCGGTACAGCGATCAGGGGGCGGCGTCCCGACTCCCAGCCTGCGACGGTGTCGGACGAAAGTCGCAGCTGCTCCGCGAGGGAATCCTGGGTGTGGCCCAACTGCTCGCGAATCAGGCGAAAAACGTACCCGGACACGGTGCCGCCACGGCTCTTCTGCGGCCTTCCCCGACCACTGGTCAGGGAAGTGCGTGAGCCGTTGTCCTTGGTGTCCCCCCTTGCCGGTCGGCCGCAGCCGGACACCCGTACTCGCGGTCAGTTCAAGCGGCGGTCCCTGCTCCCTACCCTCGTAGCCACAGTGACGACCAGGCAACTGAGCGTAGTGGAAGGGCGTGTGTCGTGACGATGACGATCAAGGTGTACGAAGTGGACCGCACGGGCATCACCCAAGTGATCCGTCCGGAAGTCGAAGTGGTGCCACTGGACAGACCGGAGTATGCGCCCGAATACCCCGCTTGCGAATGCCCCACCTGTTCCGAGGTCGTTTGGTGAAGGCCACCTCCCCAGGTGACACCGCCTACAAGACCTGGCTCGGGCACACCCAGCACTGCCCCACCTGTCTTGCCGGGGCTTCGTGTCCGACGGCCGTCAAGCTCGGCCGGGTCTGGCGGGAGGCCCGCAGGTGAGGTGTTAGGAGGTGTGGCAGTACGGGCCCGGGTTCCTGTGGGAGGAGATCGAACAGGTCTGGTGGGAGTACGGGACGGTCGGGCGGCCCGACGCCGGACAGTTCGGGCTCACCGTGACCGACCGGGGGCAGCAGGTCTGGCTGCGGGACCCGCGCGAAGTCATCCGACCTGCCAGGGCATAGGAGTTACCGCCTGACTACAGATCGGATGAGATCGGCCCTCCTCGTCGCACCCTCGTCGTACCGGCCTCGGTCAGGGGAGTCGCAAGCCGTGGCGAGGCCGGTGGGCGCCGGAGCGGGCCGGCCTTCCGGGGTCAGGCGCTGCTGACGCCGCTCGCGGTGCCCTGGGCGCGCCGTTCGGTGGCGTAGCGGTACAGGGCACCGAGAGCGAAGGCTTGGACGACGGCACCGATCGGGATGCCTATCAGGCCTACGGGACCCGCGAAGGTGAACAGAGCGGTGAACAGAAGCGAGGTCGGGGCGGTGGCCAGGATGGCCCACACGCCGGCGAAGCTGGCGTCTCCGGAGGAGGAGGCGGAGAAGGTGTCTGCGGCGACCCACAGGCACACTCCGAGCACGATGCCCAGGTAGCCCAGAGCCAGGGGGTTCACCAGGTAGTGGCGGAGGGTCTGCGGCAGCGAACGAGAGGTCTTGGCCATGTCGGTTCTCCCTGGGACGGCGGTATGCCCGGTGCGGTGGTTGTTCTGTCAACGACCGCAACTCTGCCGTCCGCTGTCACCCGCCACATGAGTTGCCGTACTCACGTTCGTACCCATGAGCCATCCCGGAGACCCTTCGCTCAGGGCCGTCGGACGGGGTCAGCTTGTTCACCGTGTGCCGGCCCGGGAACGGGCGGGTGCGGCTCACGGGGTGCGGCCATCATGGTCAGGCCCTTGGGCATGGGGGTGAGTTCCAGGCTGACCCGGACGGTCCTGCCGGGCGGCGTCATGTGGAGCGTCCGCGAGCGGACCAGGCTCGCCAGCGCGACGGGCGTCAGGATCTCGGAGGCTGCGGCGCCGGGGCAGTACCGCGGACCGAGCCCGTAGGGGAGCAGGGCGGCGGGGGAGAGCTGAGGGTGTGCCTCGGGCGACCAGCGCAGCGGGTCGAACTCCTCAGGCCGCGCGTACCGGGCAGGGTCACGACGCAGTGCGCCCAGGGGCAGGGTCACCAGGGCGCCGGCGGGTACCGGCTGCTCGCCCACGTACGTCGCGTGGCGGGGTCGGCGTACCAGGAAAGGGATGCCGTGGAGTCGCGTGACCTCCCTGACGAAGCCGGCGGTACGGGGCATCAGGTCGGGCCGGACCGCATCGGCCGGGGCGCCGGTGCCCAGGACGGCGTCGGCCTCGGCCCGGATGGCCGCCTGGTGGTCGGGGTGGCGGCCCAACTCGTAGCAGGCCCAGGCGAGTGTCGAGGCCGTGGCCTCGATACCGGCGAACAGCAGCGCCCGCAGGTCTTGGAGGGCCGCGTCCGGCCGGTTGTCGGACGAGAGTTTGAGCAGGGAGACGACGTCGTTTCCGTCCGCGTCCGGCCGGTGGCGTGCATACACCTCCCGGGCAGCTTCGTTCAGCGTCCCCAAGGCACGGTGGAAAGCCCGGCCCCGTGGCGTGGGCACCCAGGGCCACGGCGACAGCGCGTACCTCCAGAACACCCCTGCGGACAGCACGGAACGTGCTTGTGCGAGCCCGGCCAGCATGTCCGGGGAGATGCCGCTGTTCAGCACGGTCTCGATGACGAGTCCCGCCACGATGCGGCTCATCTCGACGGGGATGTCGACCGGGCGGTCGGCGGGAAGCCCGGCGAGCAGGGCCTCGGTGCTGTCCCGTACGGACGGTCCCAGAGCCGTCAGACGGGGCGCCGCGAGCGCCGGCTTCATCAGCGCGCGCCGGTCCCGGTGGGCCTGGCCCTCGGATCCGGAGAAACCGTTCCCGGTGAAGTCCCGCAGGCACGGGTCCGCGCTCCAGGCCTGGAAGATGTCCTCCCCACAGCCGACTTTACGGATCAGCGACGGGTCGTTGACCTGGAAGGCGACCGCTGGTCCGGCCTTCGTCCTGGCGACGGGACCTGCCTGACCGAGGCGCACCGCGATATTCGCCGGATCGAGCCAGAATCGCAGCGTGCGGGAGTGCGCGACGCGCGTCTCCTCCCCCGATGCCGGGCATCTCCCGGGGCCGCCGCCCTCTTCGATCATGTCTACCAAGCCTCCTGGGCCTTCGCGGGCGTCGACCACCATGTTTTCCGCCTCTCGCGACAACGAGTCGGACGCGGACGGCGTTACGTGTGCTCGGTGCTCGGTGCTCGGTGCTCGGTGCTCGGTGCTCGGTGCTCGGTGCTCGGTGCCCGGCCGTGGGGCATGACGAGCGGGCCGCCGACGCCTGGCGGACCAGCCCCGCAGGCGCGGGGACCATACCGCCCCCGCCCCCAAGGACGCCGTGCCCTTCAGCTGAACGAACGGACCCGCGCGTCTACGACGCCACGTCCGGCTCCCCCGTGCCCGCCGCCTCCCGGCGGTCCGGCTCCACCGCGTCCGCCGCGGTCAGCCGGTCCTGCGTCCTGAAGTCCCGGGCCTGCTCCGCCACCCACTCGGGGCTGATCGCCGGTGTCTCGCCCGGGACCTGGTCGCTCACGAACAGGCAGAACGGGTGGCCCACCGGATCGAACAGCACCCGTACGTCGTGCTGCGGCTGGAACTCCGCCGGTGTCGCGCCCTCCGCCACCGCGTGGGCCACCCCCGCCTCCAGGTCCGTCACCTCGAAGTCCAGGTGCAGCATCATCAGCTGGTCGCCGGGGGAGGCGGGCCAGACGGGGGGCACGTACGGCTTCGACGTCTGGAAGCCCAGGCCCGAGCCGCCGCCCGGTGGGAGGAGCTTCACCCAGTCCGGCTCCTCCTGCACCGGCTCCCACCCCAGGAGGCGGCGGTAGAAGTCCGCCAGCTCCGCCGGGTCCGGGGCGTCGATCACCGTGCTGGACAGGGTCAGGGTCGGCCGCAGCGGTCGGGGCGTGGTCACGGTGAGCCTCCTCGGTCGGAGACGCGCAAGGGGTGGTGCGCCTCTGATGTGCCGGTACGAGTACCCCGTGCCGGCACATCCAACATCCCCGGCCCCCGCACTCAGCCCGCGAGGTCCGCGATGTCCGTGATGTTGGCGTATCCGTCGATCTCACGCGGGTTCCGCGTGCCGGGGCCGATGTACGTGGCCGACGGGCGGACCAGGCGGCCCGTGCGCTTCTGCTCCAGGATGTGCGCCGACCAGCCCGCCGTACGGGCACACGTGAACATCGACGTGAACATGTGCGCCGGGACCTCCGCGAAGTCCAGCACGATCGCCGCCCAGAACTCCACGTTCGTCGCCAGGACGCGGTCCGGACGCCGCGCGTGCAGCTCCTCCAGCGCGGCCTTCTCCAGCGCCTCCGCCACCTCGAAGCGCGGCGCGGCCAGCTCGCGGGCCGTGCGGCGCAGGACGCGGGCGCGCGGGTCCTCCGCCCGGTAGACGCGGTGGCCGAAGCCCATCAGGCGCTCGCCCCGGTCGAGGGCACCCTTCACATACGCCGTCGCGTCCCCGGTACGTTCGATCTCCTCGATCATGCCGAGCACCCGCGACGGGGCGCCCCCGTGCAGCGGGCCCGACATCGCGCCCACCGCGCCGGACAGCGCGGCCGCGACGTCCGCACCCGTCGACGCGATGACCCGGGCCGTGAACGTCGAGGCGTTCATGCCGTGCTCGGCCGCCGACGTCCAGTACGCGTCCACCGCCTTGACGTGCTTCGGGTCCGGCTCGCCGCGCCAGCGGATCATGAACCGCTCCACCACGGACTGCGCCTTGTCGATCTCGCTCTGGGGCACCATCGGCCGTCCCTGGCCGCGGGCCGACTGGGCTACGTACGACAGCGCCATCACCGCGGCCCGCGCCAGGTCGTCCCGTGCCGTCGCCTCGTCGATGTCCAGCAGCGGCTTGAGGCCCCAGACGGGGGCCAGCATCGCGAGCGCGGACTGTACGTCGACCCGGATGTCACCCGAGTGCACCGGGATCGGGAACGGCTCGGCCGGCGGCAGCCCGGGGTTGAACGCCCCGTCCACCAGCAGGCCCCACACATTGCCGAAGGAGACGTGACCGACCAGGTCCTCGATGTCGACCCCCCGGTAGCGGAGCGAACCACCTTCCTTGTCCGGTTCGGCGATCTCCGTTTCGAACGCGACGACTCCCTCAAGACCGGGTACGAAGTCGGACATCAGGCGGCTCCCTCAGTTCGGCGGCGGATGGGCTGCGGCCGCTGCGGCCACTCCCGTACGGACGCCGCGGCTGTGCGAAGGCCACAGGGGCCCGCCCCAAGATATTGGCGGGTTCCCACGGAGCGGGGAAGCGTGACATCCGGCACAGGACCCCATTTCAGCGGTGCGTGGTTACCGGCCCTCCCCGCCGGGCACACTGCGTCGCTGCGGCAGGATGGGCCCGTGCCCACACCAGAAGGTTCTTCGGGACCTCTCCCCGACGATTCCACCATCGATCCCGCGGCCATGCGCGAGCAGTACCGCTCGGAGGACTTCCTGGAGTCCGACCTCAGCCCCGACCCGATGGACCAGTTCGCCCGCTGGTTCGGCCAGGTCGCCGCGGGCGGCGTGCTCCACGAGCCCAACGCCATGGTCGTCTCCACCGCCACACCGGACGGCCGCCCCTCCTCGCGTACGGTCCTGCTGAAGCAGTACGACGACCGGGGCTTCGTCTTCTTCACGAACTACGGCTCCCGCAAGGGCCGCGAGCTGGCCGCCAACGGTCACGTCTCGCTCCTCTTCCCCTGGCACCCGATGGCCCGCCAGGTGATCGTCACCGGCACCGCCTCCCGGGTCTCCCGCGAGGAGACCGTCGGCTACTTCCGTACCCGCCCGCACGGCTCCCAGCTCGGCGCCTGGGCCAGTGACCAGTCCACTGTGATCGGCTCCCGCGAGGAGCTCATCGAGCGGTACGAGGAGCTGGCCGCGCGCTACCCGGAGGGCGAGAAGGTGCCCGCCCCGCCGGACTGGGGCGGCTTCCGCGTCGTCCCGGAGACCATCGAGTTCTGGCAGGGGCACGGGAACCGGCTGCACGACCGGCTGCGGTACGTGAGGGGCGGCGATGCGGCCTCCGGGTGGCGGGTTGAGCGGCTCTGCCCGTAGGGCGCTCGTGTCCTGCGGAAACACCCGGAAAACGCAGAAACCCGCAGGCTCTGGGTCCTCCGTGCACGAAGGAGCCGGCCGGACTTACCGGCGAGCCTGCGGGTCGGTGACTGCTGGGGATTGGCCGGTGTCCGGCCATGCACTGTGAAAGTGCGTGACGACGGGCGTCAGCCCGCAGTCACCTCACGAGTCCGAGAAGAAATCACTTCCGGAACACCTCCTTTCCTGTGTGCTCACAAGCCTACGAGCGGTCCCGGCGGCCGTTCAACCCATTTATTTGGCGAAGTGGGCTGTGCGCTGGGTCACGTTCGAGTTGAATGGTCTGACGTGCAGCAATACGCGCGGTGACGCGCGGGGAAACAGCCGACACGTTCTGCGGGGGGTACGGAGTGAGTGCTTCCAGGAGCAGCGGTACCACCGACGCGCTCGGACCCGACGAGGGAGCCGGGGGCACGGGGGAGCCCGTGCGCCCCGAGCCGCCCGCCTCCGGCGGTGACGGCGGCGGCAGTGGCAGGGGCAGCGACGGCGACGGAGGGGCTCCCGCCGCCGACTCCGGGGCCGAGCTGCTCGCCGCCCTCCTCGACGGCATGGACGCGGCGCTCTGCGCCTTCGACGCGGGCGGCGTGGTCACGCACTGGAACCGCGAGGCCGAGCGCATCCTCGGCTGGTCCGCGCAGGAGGCCGTGGGGCGTGCGGGCTTCGCCGGGTGGGCGGTGCGCCGGGCCGACGCGCACGAGGTGCAGGGGCGGCTGATGGCCGCCATGGACGCACCCGGGCGCCAGGTCCACGAGTTCGCGCTGCTGCGTAAGGACGGCAGCCGGGTGCTCGTGCGGACCCAGTCCGCCCGGGTGCTGGGCGCCGGCGGCAAGCCGGCCGGGGTGTACTGCGCGTTCAGCGAGGTGCACGCCCAGATCGACCTGGAGCGGGCCATCGCGCTGAGCGAGGCGCTGCTGGAGGACGCGTCCTGGGGCGTGGTGCTCGTCGACGTCGACCTCCGCCCGACCGTGCTCAACGCGTACGCCTCCCGCGCGCTCGGCGGCGGCCGCACCGCCCTCCTCGGCCGGCCGCTCGGTGAGCTGGTGGTCCAGGGGGTGGAGGAGCTGGAGGCGGCCCTGCAACACGTGCTCGCCGAAGGCGCGCCGGGTGCCCCGGCCGAGCTGTGGGTGACGTTGCGTACGGCGGAGGGCGAGCGGCGGCGGTGCTGGCGCAGCGGGTTCCTGCGGCTGGCCTCGCCGCTGGCGGAGGAGCCCGTTCCGCTCGGGGTGGGGTGGCTCTTCCGGGATGTCACCGCCGCCAAGCTCGCGCAGCAGGAAGCCGACCGGCTGCGGTTCCGGACGAGTCAGCTGCACCGGGCGGTGCGTACGGCCTCCGAGTGCGAGGACCCGATGGAGGCGGTGACGTCCCTGCTCGACTTCGCGCAGGCCGGGTTCGCCGACCACGTGCTCCTCGACCTGACGGCGGGCGGCCCGGCGGCGGGCGAGGTGATGGAGGGCGAGCGCCTGGTGCGTACCGCCGCCACGCCCTCGGACGCGCCCGGTCCGTGTCTGCTGGTCGCGGGCGGCTCGATCCCGGTCCGTTACGGGCCCGGGCACCCGGCCCTCCAGGCCGTCGAGCGGACGGGCTCGGTCCGTACGAGTGCGGGCGCCGGGGACGCCGGAGGGGCGGCCTGGGCGGCGGAGCGCCGCTGGCCCCGGGACGCGGCCCACGCCCTGTGCACGGTGCTCCGGAGCCGGGGGCGGACGCTGGGCGTGCTGACGTTCCTGCGCGCGGCGAACCGGACCGCCTTCGAGCGCCCGGACACGGCGTACGCGGAGACCGTGGCGGCCCGGGTCGCGGGGGCCGTCGACCTGGCGCGGGCGGTGGGGGCGGGGGGAGTAGCCGGGCCGCCCGGTCCGGTGGGGGCCTAACGGCCCCCTGGACGCCGTTCCGTCAGCGCCTTGATCCGGCGGCGGCCCCGCACCGCCGCGTCGTGCGACCGCTCGCAGATCGACGTCGGGTGGCTCTCGAAGCCCAGCAGGCGCTTCGTGCCCTCCCAGCCGATCAGGGCGGAGCGTTCGATCTCCGGGCCGAGCGGGAGCGGGGCGAGGATGCCGGTGACCGTGGAGTACCGGTCGCCTGTCCATGCCTGCTGCCCGGGCTTGGTGCTGCCCAGGCGTTCGGCCGGGACGTGGCCGAGCACGGCCGAGGGGGAGCGGCCGGTCGCCGCGTTGAGCCAGCCGCCGCTGCTGACCTCGCCGCGCGGGCCGCGGAGCAGGTCGGGGACTCAGTGGCGGTAGAAGATCCGCTCCCGGTACTCCGTCATGACCCGGCCGTTCCAGTCGTGGCCGCCGTCGACGTTCCCCGAGCGCAGGAGCGGCGGTTCGATGCCACGGGCCACCAGTTGTCCGGCCGCCGCCGCCATCATCGACTGCATGATCGCGCTGGTGACGACGGTGGAGGCCGGGGCGAAGGGGGCCTCGATGCCGGGGGCGCTCAGCTCCGCGTCCCCGATCGCGATCTTGCTGTCCAGGACGATGTCGCAGTGGTCGCGCAGGAAGCCGCCCGAGGTGTGCCGGGAGCGGGTGTTCTCCGCGTACGCGACCGAGGTGACGCCGATGACCTTCAGCCCGAGCGCGCGGGCGTTCTGGGCCATCTCGACCGGGAGCGCGTTGCGGCCGGAGAGCGAGATGATGACGAGGACGTCGCCGGCGGTCGCGGGGCTGGAGTCCAGGACCGCCGAGGCCAGGCCGTCCACCCGCTCCAGGGCGGAGCCGAGCGTGGCGGGCATGACGTCCACGCCGGTGGTGCCGGGCACCGTGAGCAGGTTCATCAGGGCCAGCCCGCCCGCCCGGTACACGACGTCCTGGGCGGCGAGGGAGGAGTGCCCGGCGCCGTACGCGAAGAGCCGGCCGCCCGCCTCGACCGTGTCGGCGATGGCCGCCCCGGCGGCCGCGATGGTGCCCGCCTCCTCGTCCCGTACCCGCTGGAGCAGGCCGATCGCCGCATCGAAGAACTGACCGGCCAGCTTGCTGTCGCTCATCGAGGAGAGCCCTTTCGACGGGATTGCGCGGGGTTTCGGCGAGGTGGGAACGGCTGTGCCGCCGATCACGTTGCGGTCTGGACCAGCGGCCTGTCAATAGCGCCTGGCGGCCTCCGTCGTACCGCCTTCGCCCGGCGCGGCACGGTTGTCGGCACTATGCGTCAGAATTGGTGCAGGGCCATCGCACGACGATTTTCTGTCACAGCATCGAGGGGCACGTATGTCCGGACTGATCGACACCACGGAGATGTATCTCCGCACCATCCTCGAACTGGAAGAGGAAGGCGTGGTCCCCATGCGCGCCCGTATCGCTGAACGGCTGGACCAGAGCGGTCCGACGGTCAGTCAGACGGTGGCCCGCATGGAGCGCGACGGGCTGGTCCAGGTCGCGGGGGACCGCCACCTGGAGCTGACCGAGGAGGGCCGGCGCCTGGCCACCCGCGTCATGCGCAAGCACCGGCTCGCCGAGTGCCTGCTGGTCGACGTGATCGGCCTGGAGTGGGAGCAGGTCCACGCCGAGGCCTGTCGCTGGGAGCACGTGATGAGCGAGGCCGTGGAGCGGCGGGTGCTGGAGCTGCTGCGGCACCCGACGGAGTCTCCGTACGGCAATCCGATCCCGGGCCTGGAGGAGCTGGGCGAGAAGGCCGAGGCCGACCCGTTCCTGGACGACTCCATGGTGAGCCTGGCCGAGCTCGACCCGGGCGCGGAGGGCAAGACCGTGGTCGTGCGGCGGATCGGGGAGCCGATCCAGACGGACGCCCAGCTGATGTACACGCTGCGGCGGGCCGGGGTCCAGCCCGGGTCCGTGGTCAGCGTGACGGAGTCACCGGGTGGGGTGCTGGTCGGGTCCAGCGGGGAGGCGGCGGAGCTGGACGCGGACGTCGCTTCGCACGTGTTCGTCGCCAAGCGCTGACGCCTTCGGCGCCTTCGGCCCGCGAACCCCTGGGGGCCTGGCCGGGGCGCCGCTCCCCGGGGCGAGGGTTCCGTCCTCGGACGCCGGACGGGCTGGAAAGGGCGGAATCGCAGCGGGCGGGCGGATCGCGTGCCAGGCTGAGGCCAGGCATATGACCTGAGGGTGCCGGACCGGATGCGGCCGGCACGGTCGGGGAGGGAGCAGGGAATGCGCCCGTCTTACCGGCACGCCCGCCGACCGGCGGCTGCCACGGTCCCGTATGCCCTGGTCAGGGGTGATGCCGTCCTGGTCAGGAGCGGTCCGGCAACGGCTCCGGCGTCCTCCTCCATCGTTGTCGTGGACAGGGGGCGACCCCGGCGCCCGGAGGCGCCGGGGTCTGTCCTCCCCTGTGCTGACCTGGAGCCCCGAGCTCTGCAGGTCAATCCCCACGGACCCCTGTCCCCGAGCGGTCCGCCTCCCGTTGGAGATCTCCCCAGGGCGGCCGACGGCAATCCTCCCCGCATGTCACTCGAACGTGGGGTGTTGGGCGGCGAATCCCTGTTTTCGAATAAGAGTTCGATAGTCTGGCGTAACGCGACCACGCGGTGATCCGCGGCCTCGCGGTGATCGAGGGCCCATGGTGATCGAGGACCAGAAGGGGGTGCCAGGACTATGGTGCGGCGCATCGATGTGACCGGATCCGACGGCGTACGCCTCGCGGCGTGGGAGTTCGCGGATCCGCCCAAGGAGCGTGCGGGGACGGGCGGTGCGGGAGCGGACCGCACCCCTGGGGTCTTACTGCTGCACGGGCTGATGGGCCGGGCCTCCCACTGGGCCCCCACCGCCCGCTGGCTCTCCGAGCGGTATCGCGCGGTCGGCCTCGACCAGCGCGGCCACGGCCGCAGCGACAAGCCCGCCGGAGGCCCGTACACCCGCGACGCGTACGTCGCCGACGCCGAGGCCGCGATCGAACAGCTCGGCCTCGGACCCGTCACCGTCGTCGGCCACGCCATGGGAGCGCTCACCGGCTGGCAGCTCGCCGCCAAGCGCCCCGACCTGGTCCGCGCCGTCGTCATCTGCGACATGCGGGCCTCCGCCCTCGGGGCGGCCTCGCAGCGCGAGTGGAGCGACTGGTTCGAGTCCTGGCCGCTGCCCTTCGCCACCCTCGCCGACGTGCGGAAGTGGTTCGGCGAGGACGACCCCTGGGTGGAGCGGCCGAACCCCTCGCGCGGCGCGTTCTACGCCGAGGTGATGGCGGAGACGGAGGACGGCTGGCGCCCGGTCTTCTCCCGCAGTCAGATGCTCCGTTCCCGCGCCACCTGGGTCTACGACGCGCACTGGGAGGAGCTGGCCCAGGTGCGGTGCCCCGTCCTGGTGCTGCGCGGGCTCGACGGGGAGCTGGGGCGGGCCGAGGCGCAGGAGATGGTGCGCGTCCTGCCCCGCGGCCAGTACGCGGAGGTGGCGGACGCCGGCCACCTCGTCCACTACGACCAGCCGGAGGGGTGGCGGGCGGCCGTGGAGCCGTTCCTGGAACAGCTCGCCGAGGACACCCGGGGCGACCGGGAGCCGGTCGCCCCGTAACCTTCCGGGAAGCGCAGGGCGGCGCTCACCCCTTGCTGACCGCCGTCAGGATCTCCGGCAGCCGCTTCGCCGTGCGCGGTGCCGCGATGCGCAGCCCCGCCCACCCGATGAGCGCCCCGTAGAGCGCACCCGCCGGGATCACCAGCCACAGCGCGTTCTGGTGGTCCGCGATGTGCAGCCAGATCGTCAGCGCGATCACCGGGCCGGCCAGCACCGGCGCGGCCAGCATGCCACTGATGATGGAGATCCAGGCCAGCCCGCCCTGCCCCGGCGCCACGTTCTTGAACGCGCCCTCCTGCGGGATCGAGTACGGGAACAGCGCCGAGGCGACCGCCCCGATCGCCAGCATCGCGCCCAACAGCGCGAAGGAGATGCCCAGCACCCCCGGCAGCGCCTGCCAGTGGCCCAGGAGCGCCGCCGTCGCCACGCACACCACCACCGTGTACGGGAGCGTGATCAGCAGCAGGGCCAGGGCCCGCGCCCGCAGTTCGACGTACGCGTCCCGCGTCGAGGAGATCGTCAGGGCGACCATCCAGAAGGCGGAGGTGTCCTGGCCGAACTGGTTGTACATCTGCATGCCGAGCATCCCGGCGGCGAAGCAGGCGAAGTAGATCGAGCCGGTGCCCTGCAACGCGTTGATCAGCGGCACGATCGCGCCGAGGGCCAGCGCCGTCACCCAGGCCGCCTTGGTCTTGGGGTCCCGGGCGATGTACAGCAGGCTGCGGTGCACGACCGTCGCCGTACGCCCCTCCGGCAGCAGCCCGGAAAGACCCGTGCGGCCCGACTCCTTGCGGGTCGGCGCCGCGGCGGCCAGCGTGGAGCCGTCCGGGGCGGTCATCAGCTTCACCAGCCCCCGCTGCCACAGCCACACCAGCGCCACCAGGGCCACCACCGTGATCAGCAGCTGGAGGACGGCCACCCCGTACGAACCCTTTGACGCCGCGTCCACCGCCGCTGTCGCGGAGGCGCCGGGCAGCCACCGGGCCACGCGCCCGGCCGGCTCCAGCGCGGAGAGACCGCCGGACTGACCGAGCCGCTGAGCGCCGAAGTTGACGAACTGGATGCCCACCGCGATCACCAGACCGCTCAGCACCGCCAGGTCACGGCCCTTGCGGGAGTTGAGCAGCCGTACGTTGGCGGTGGCGACGGCCCGGGACAGCGCCACGCAGAGCAGCAGCGTCAACGGGACCGCGAGCACCGCGAACAGCACGCCCGCCGGCCCGTGCGCCAGCGCGAGGACCGAGCCGAGCACCAGGCAGAGGGTGAACAGCGGCCCGATGCCGATCATCGAGGAGACCAGCAGCGCCCGGACCAGCGGCTGCGGCCGCAGCGGCAGCATCACCAGCCGGGTCGGGTCGAGGGTGTCGTCCCCGCTCGGGAAGAAGAGCGGCAGCACCGCCCAGCCGAGCGCCACGACGGCCGTCAGCAGCACCACGACCGTGCCCGCTTGCGTGTTCCCGCGCAGCAGGACGAGCCCGAGGACCTGGCCCGCAGCGAGCAGCAGTGTGAAGACGAGGGAGACGATGTACGCCGCCTTGCGCCCGGACGACTGCCGCAGCCCGTTGCGCAGGAGCGTCAGCTTGAGCCGTACGAAGACGGGGGTCAGACCCGTCGTCGGCGCGGCCGGGGCGGCGGCGGTGACGGGAGTGTCCAGCACGCTCATCGGGTGCCGCCCAGCCAGTCGAGGGAGTCGCCGGTGGTGTCCCGGCCGCCCGCGCCGACCAGTTCGAGGAAAGCATTCTGCAGCGACGGGGCGTCACCGCGGACCTCCTCCAGCGTGCCCTGCGCCTTGATCCGGCCCGCCGCCATCACGGCCACCCAGTCGCAGAGCGACTCGACGAGTTCCATGACATGGCTGGAGAAGACCACGGTCGCCCCGGACCGGGTGTAGCGCTCCAGCACGCCCCGGATCGTCTGGGCCGAGACCGGGTCCACGCCTTCGAACGGCTCGTCCAGGAAGAGCACTTCCGGGTTGTGGAGGAGGGCGGCGGCGAGCCCGATCTTCTTCCGCATGCCGGTCGAGTAGTCGACGACCAGCTTGTGCTGCGAGCCCGCGAGACCCAGGACGTCGAGCAGCTGGGCCGCCCGCTTGTCGACCTCGTCGCCCGGCAGGCCGCGCAACCGCCCGTTGTAAGCCAGCAGTTCGCGCCCCGACAGCCGCTCGAACAGCCGCAGCCCCTCGGGCAGCACCCCGATCCGGGACTTCACGGCGACCGGGTCCGTCCACACGTCGTGGCCCGCGACCTCGATCTTCCCCATGTCGGGCCGCAGCAGCCCGGTGACCATGGAGAGCGTCGTCGTCTTGCCCGCCCCGTTGGGCCCCACCAGGCCGATGAACTTTCCGGCCGGCAGCTCCAGATCGATCCCCGAGACGGCGACCTGTTCCCCGAACCGCTTCCACAGCCCCTGGACGCGCACCGCGGAGGGCGCGGTCCGCGCCCCGCCCGCCGTCGCGTCCGTTCCCGTACGCACGTCGTGCGTGTCCGTCACGTCACGTGCATCTGCCTGGTCCGGCATGGCACAGCCTTTCGATATCCCCGCTAGGTGGGGACCACCCTACGAAAGGCCCCTCCCGGCCCTAGGAAGCGCGGGTGCGGGCGTCCGCCGTCTCGCGTGCGCAGGCGTACGCCAGCGGGCTGATCAGCTCGTCCACATCGGGCAGCCACCGGTTGACGTGGCTGGGCCTACGGGCCCACTGCACGGCCCCGCGGCCGCCGACCCGGGTGGGCGGGGCGGCGATGTAGTGGCCCTCGCCGCGGCCGGTCAGGTCGATCGCCTCGGCGTTCCAGCCGAGCGCGCGCACCAGCTCGGAGGCCTTGGCGGCCGCGCCGGGCAGCACGAGGAAGAACATCCGGCGGTCCGGAGTGCAGGTGACCGGGCCGAGCGTGAGGTCCATCCGCTCCATCCGGGCCAGCGCCAGGAAGCCGGCCGACTCGGGGACCTCCAGGGCGTCGAAGGCGCGGCCCGTCGGCAGGAGCACCGAGGCGCGCGGCTGCCTGGACCACATGCGCCGGGCGGCGGCCCCGCTGCCGGTCGCCTGGCCCGCCCAGTCGGGCCGGTCCGCGTGGGCGCCGGGCAGCGGGCAGGCCACCGCACCGCAGGAGCAGTGCTCCCTGCCCTCCACCGCCTCCAGCCAGGTGCCGGGGAACACGTCCCAGTGGCGCTCTTCCGCGTACCGCACCGCGGCGTCGAGCAGGTGCTCGCCCCGCTGCTGGGGGACCTGTGCGGCTTCCGTGACTCCGATGGGCTCTTCCACGCCCAGCACAACTCCCGGCACCACCCGGGGTTACGGGGGCGCGGAGCCCGGTCACGGTGCATCGATCCTGCACGCGGGGCGCATCGGAGCACGGGCGGGGGCGCGCGTGAGGCGGTGCGACGAAGGGCGGGTAGAGCCCAGCAGGGCCGGGCAACTCGCCGTGCCCGTACCGAATGCCGATGGAATATGCGCATTTCTTGTGCAGGTGACGGGCAGTGATCCTTCCATCCGTCACCGCGTATCCGTGTATCTGGGGATCCAGGTATTTCCGACTGTTCCAGGGGGAAATATGGCAGCAAGGCCTCTCACAGCCCGCCAGCCCAACGAACGGCTCCAGACGCTCATCCAGGAAGCCGCCTGTTCCAACGCGGGCCTCGCGCGCCGCGTCAACATGGTCGGGGCCGAGCGCGGCCTCGACCTGCGGTACGACAAGACGTCCGTGGCCCGCTGGCTGCGCGGACAGCAACCCCGGGGCCGGGCCCCGGGCATCATCGCCGAGGCGCTCGGCCGCAAGCTGGGCCGTACGGTCACGATCGACGAGATCGGCATGGCCAACGGCAAGAACCTGGCCTCCGGTGTGGGCCTCCAGTACGCGCCGACCGTCGCCGGGGCGATCGAGCAGGTCTGCGAGCTCTGGCGCAGCGACGTCGGCCGCCGCGATCTGCTCACCGGGTCCGCCGTCGCCGCCTCCGCGCTGGTCGAGCCCAGCCGCGACTGGCTGATCTCCGGCAAGGACCCCCAGGTCGAACGGATCGCCGGGGCCCGGGTCGGGACGGCGGACGTGGCGGCGGTGCAGGCGATGACGACCGCCCTCACCGACCTCGACCACCGCTTCGGCAGCGGCCATGTCCGGCCGGTGCTGGTGCACTACCTCAACAGCGTGGTCTCCGGCCTGCTTTCGGGGGCGTACCGCGAACGGGTCGGCCGCGAGCTGTTCGCCGCGGTCGCCCGCCTCACCGAACTCGGCGGCTACATGGCGGTCGACACCGGTCAGCCCGGCCTCGCCCAGCGCTACTACATCCAGGCACTGCGGCTCGCCCAGGCCGCCGGGGACCGGGCGTACGGCGGCTATGTGCTGGCCGCATCCATGAGCCACCTCGCCGCGCAGCTCGGCAACCCGCGCGAGATCGCCCAACTCGCCCGCGCCGCCCAGGAAGGGGCCCGCGGCCAGGTCACCCCCCGCGCCCAGGCGATGTTCTACGCGGCGGAGGCGCGGGGCCACGCGCTGCTCGGGGACGCCCGGACCTGCCAGGTGGTGATGGGGCGGGCGGTCGCCGCGCTGGAGCAGGCCGATCCGGAGACGGGCGACGACCCGGACTGGATCGCCCACTTCGACCACGGGTACCTCGCGGACGAGCTGGCCCACTGCCACCGGGACCTCGACCAGGCGCCGGAGGCCGCGCGCCGGGCGAAGGAGGCGCTGGCCGCCCTGCCGGAGACCCGGGCCAGGCGCCGGGGCATCGGGCTCGTGCTGCTCGCCTCGGCCCAGGTGCAGCAGCGCGAGGTGGAGCGCGCCTGCCACACGGGGACGCGGGCGATGGAGCTGCTCGGGACGGTGCGCTCCAGCCGGGGCGCCGAGTATCTCGACGACCTCCAGCAGCGGTTGGCGCCGTACGGGCAGGAGCCCGCGGTCCGGGAGTTCGGCGAGCGCCTGGAGCTCCAGGCGGCGTGAGGGGCGAGCGGCTGGAGGGGCCAGGTGGTGCGAAGCACGGGGTGAAGGCCGGCGCGGAGAGGGCGGCCGGCAGTCCGGTGGGCCTGCTCGCGGGGTCTCGCGGCGGGCCGGCTGTTAACAGCGTTCCGCGGACGCTGGGTGTTACCCGCCCTGTGAAGGGGTGGTGAGGGGGACCACGCGCTTGGCGGAGGCGGACGACCACCCGATAGCGTGAGCCGACGATTCCGTTGGTTCACACGTAGGAGTCCCGGTGACGCAGAGCGGACAGGGCGGCGAGCAGCAGCTTCCCGCTGGACGACCCGCGCACGAAGGTGTCGTGCTGCCCTCCGACGGCGGTGCCCCCTGGATCCCGGGGGCGCCCACCGGCGGCCAGGCCGACCAGGGCGGCCGGCCGGCCGGCCAGGCGGTTCCCGCGGGCGGGCAGCCGTGGGGCCAGCCCTGGGGGCCGCAGTCCGACGCCCCGGGGCAGCCGGGCGGCGCCCAGGCGCCGGGGGCGTACGGGTACCCGCCGCAGCAGGCGCAGCCGCTGCCGCCCGCTCAGGGCCAGCAGCAGTACGGCCAGGGGCAGGCGCCGGGGTACGACCAGTCGTACGGCCAGGGCGGCGCGGGGGAGTACCGGCAGACGCAGCAGCCACAGCACTCCGACCCGTACCAGCAGCAGCATCAGCAGTACCCGCCGCAGCAGTACCAGTCCCAGCAACCCCAGCCGTACGCCCAGCCGCTGCCGCCCGAAGCCGGGTCCCGGGCCGGTCACGGCGGGGGCCCGGGCGGGGAGGCCGACGCCACGCAGTACATCGCGCCGGTCCCCGGCGGGCCCGGCCCCGCCGGTCTGCCGCCGCAGCCGGGCGGGGACGCGGACGCCACGCAGTACATACCGCCGGTGCCCGGAGGAGCCGCGTACGGGGTCGGGCCGGGCGCGCCGGACGACCGGCAGCCGCCCGCGGAGTTCGACAACCTGTTCCGTGCGGAGGGGCCCGCGGGCGCCACCCAGCAGATGCCGCAACCGCAGTACAACCAGCAGCAGCCGCCGCCCCAGTCCCAGC
This sequence comes from Streptomyces sp. NPDC006261, assembly GCF_040613515.1. Lineage (NCBI taxonomy): Bacteria > Bacillati > Actinomycetota > Actinomycetes > Kitasatosporales > Streptomycetaceae > Streptomyces > Streptomyces sp. NPDC006261. Next base: position 28,568 of record NZ_JBEXSI010000052.1, on the reverse strand, counting down.
CCCAGCAGGGCTACGGGTACCCGGGCCCGGGCGGCCAGTTGCCGCCCCAGGCTCCGCAGGGGGCCTACCAGCCGGGGCTCCGGGGTCCCCGTGGCGGCGACGGTGCCGCCGAGCCGCCCCTGTACGACGGCGGCGGCGACGCCCCCCGCAGACGCTCGGCCCACATCCCGCTCATCGCCGCGGTCGTCGTCGGCTGCGCGGTCGTCGGGCTCGGCGCGGGCGCCCTGCTCAGCGGTGGCGACGACCCGGTCAAGGACGACAAGCAGCCGGTCGCGTCGCAGAGTTCACCGGTCACCACCCCCACCACGAAGGCGGCCGTCGACCCCGCCAAGCCGCAGGCCGAGGCGCTGGACAAGCTGCTCGCCGACAGCAACAACAGCCGTGCCGCCGTGATCAGCGCCGTCGAGAAGATCAAGTCCTGCAAGAACCTGGACCAGGCGAACACCGACCTCAAGGGCGCCGCCCAGCAGCGCCGCGACCTGGTGACCCGGCTGGAGGCGCTCACCCTGGACCAGCTGCCGCAGCACGAGGCGTTGAACTCCTCGCTCACCAGGGCGTGGAAGGCCTCCGCCGCGGCCGATGAGCACTACGCGACCTGGGCCCGGCAGGCCAAGAAGCAGAAGCACGTGTGCAAGGGTGGTCAGGCCCGGTCGACCAACGAGACGGCCCGCGCCAACCAGCAGAGCGGCGTGGCGACCAAGGCCAAGCAGGAGGCCTCCGGGCTGTGGAACGCCATCGCCGAGAAGTACGGCCTGACCAAGCACACCCCCGTGGAGCTCTGACCGGACTTGGACCGGCGGATGCCGGCGGCGTCAGCCGACGGCCCGCCGGGCGTCCGACAGGGCCTCCGTGACATCCACGAAGCCCTTCTTCTGGGCGATGAGCCGCCCTTCGCGGACCACCTGGAAGGTCACGTCCGCGTTGACGATGCGCGGGTAGGGCGAGGTGCCGAGCAGGTCCTTGAAGCGCCAGCGGAGCACCGGGGTCAGACCGCCGGTGTCGACCTCGGTGCCCCGGTTGAGGGCGGAGGTGACCTTGTTGGCGGTGACGGTGTCGTCGTCGATCGCCTCGACGACCGCCCGCAGCGCCGTGTAGGCGATCCAGGTCGTCTGCACGCCCGTGTCGTCCGGGTCGATGCTGTTGTCCCCGAAGGCGTGCTTCCGGATCACCTCGCGCATCCCGTTCCAGCGGGCGTCGCCCGCGTCCGGGTACCAGCCGGTCACGTAGGCCCCCTCGAACGGGCTCGCGCGGCCGCCCGTGCGGTCGATGAGCGGCTGGCTGACGCTGCCGAGCACGGAGGAGATGCTGACCCGCTCGCCCTCCGGCTCCAGTCGGCGGAAGGAGTCGAAGAAGGTCTCCGTACGGGAACCGAGCACCGCCGCGACACAGCTGCCGCCCGCCCGCCGCCGCAGGGCTTTCGTCGCCTGCTCTTCGTAGGAGGTGGCGTTCTCCGGGGCCAGGATGTCGGTGGACCCGGGCCGCTGGGCGGCGAGCAGTCCGGTGTTGAGGAGCTGCGGCATCCGGGCGCCGCCGAGCGAATCGGGCCGCACCAGCGAGACCCGCCGGCAGCCGCCCGCCAGCTGCCGGCCGTGGCCCGCCAGGAGGGCCGACTGGCCGCCGTTGACCGGGTACGAGAGGTAGCTGCGGAACTCCTCGTCGGAGGCGCCGTACCCGCCGATGTACGGGATGCCGCCGGACTCCAGCACCGGGATCGCGCTCTGCCCGTGCCGGCTGTACGAACCGACGACCGCGGCCACCTTCCGGTCCACGGCCTGCCGGGCGCACCGCTCGGCACCCGCCGCGGTGTCGCGCTCGTCGCAGGTGATCACCCGCAGCTCGCGCCCGCCGATGCCGCCCTGCTCGTTGATCCAGCGGGCGTACGTCTTCGCCATCGCGGGGACGCCCGGCATGGTCACGGCGTCGGCGTCGTCCACCTGGTCGGGCGCCCAGGTCATGACGGTGACCGGCTCCCCGGAGCCTCCCGGGCCCCCGGGGAGAACGCCACAGCCGGACAGCAGCAGCACACCGGCCACCGCCGTGCCGATGACGAACTGGAAGGGGCGGGGGAAGGCGGTACGTCTCCGTCCGGTCATGGACAGCAACGCTCCCGCCCCCGGGGTAACGCCACGGTGTGCCGCGTTCAACGCTCGGTGACGGCCAGGTGAATTACGGGGGCCTGTGCGGTCCCGCCGGAAGGGAACGTACGATCGACGACCGTGCAGCAAGGTTCGGAGAACTCTTCCCGTCGCGGCCGTCGCTCCTCCACCATGGGCGTCATGCCGCTCACTGACATGCCGTGGTGGCGCTGGCGCACCAACGTGCGCTCGGCGCTGCACATGCTCTCCGACCCCGTCTTCCACCACGAGTGCTGGCTCGCCGGCCGGGAGGGGTACGGGGACGTCACCGATGCCGTGTACCGCCTGGTCGAGGACACCTGGCTCGACAACTGGTCCGCCGAGAAGTACGTCGGCACCATATTCAGGGACTCCGCCGAGGCGGCCGCCGTCGACACCGCCGCGCTGCGGGTGCTGCGCATCATGCACCAGGTCGGCGCGGACGCCCCCGTCTCCGCCTATCTGGAGCACCACGGCTGGCCGGAGGCGGTCCGCGCGGCGCGCGAGGCGCATGTGATGCTCGCCACCAACGACGCCGAGGACCCGGACATCCCGCCGCGCTCGCTGGACGTCATCCGCATCATGACCAGGGCCGCCTAGTACGCGGCGGCTGTGGCACCCTACGAGGATGACCGCACCGCAGCCCACCGCTCCCCAGGCCGCCTCGGACACCGCGCTGCCCGAGCAGTACGTCCTCACGCTCTCGTGCCCCGACAAACAGGGCATCGTGCACGCCGTGTCGAGTTACCTCTTCATGACCGGCTGCAACATCGAGGACAGCCAGCAGTTCGGGGACCACGACACGGGTCTGTTCTTCATGCGGGTCCACTTCTCGGCGGAGACCACCGTGACGGTCGACAAGCTGCGGGCCAGCTTCGCCGCCATCGGGGAGGCCTTCCGGATGGAGTGGCAGATCCACCGGGCCGCGGAGCGGATGCGGATCGTGCTGATGGTCAGCAAGTTCGGCCACTGCCTCAACGACCTGCTGTTCCGCTCCCGTACGGGGGCGCTGCCCGTCGAGATCGCGGCGGTCGTCTCCAACCACACGGAGTTCGCCGAGCTCACCGCCTCGTACGGCATCCCCTTCCGGCACCTCCCGGTGACGAAGGACAACAAGCAGGAGGCCGAGGCGCAGCTGCTGGAGCTGGTCCGCGGGGAGGACGTCGAGCTGGTCGTCCTCGCCCGCTACATGCAGGTGCTCTCCGACGACCTGTGCAAGCAGCTGAGCGGCCGGATCATCAACATCCACCACTCGTTCCTGCCGAGCTTCAAGGGCGCCAAGCCCTACCACCAGGCGCACGCGCGCGGGGTCAAGCTGATCGGCGCCACCGCGCACTACGTCACCGCCGACCTCGACGAGGGCCCGATCATCGAGCAGGAGGTGGAGCGCGTCGGCCACGACGTGACCCCCGACCAGCTCGTCGCGATCGGCCGGGACGTGGAGTGCCAGGCGCTGGCGCGGGCGGTGAAGTGGCACGCGGAGCGGCGCATCCTGCTCAACGGCCGCCGTACGGTGATCTTCAACTGACTCCCGCAGAAGTGGTCAGAGCCGGCTGAGCGAGGCCGACGCGAACAGCACGTCGCGAATGGCCTCGCGGTCGCCCTCCTGGCCCGCCGCCGCTTCCACCGGTGAGATGTGGCCCGCGACCAGCTGGCAGAACTCCACCCCGTCCAGGGCCACCTGCGCCACCGCGCGGTCGGGCGAGCCGACGGCGGCCGGTGAGTCGAGGGCGATGTACCAGTCACCGCCGCCGTGCCCCTCGACCTCCAGATGCACCGAGCGGCCCGGCTCCCCGGCCGTCACCAGGTCCTTGGCCGGTCCCGCGAGCCCGGCGCGGCGACGCCCCGCGAGGGCGGCCGGGAGCATCCGGGCGGCCAGGTCGATCATCCGGTGCAGATGGGCGGCGGACGGCGGCCGGTACGGGTAGTCCACCGCCTCCGCGATGTCCGTGCCGTGCACCCAGCACTCGAAGGCGCGGTCCAGCAGGGCGTCCTGGAGCGGCAGGGCGAACTCCCCGTACGAGACGGAGCGCTCCGCCACGTTCCGCCCGGCGAGCGACGCCGTACGGATCAGCTCGTGGGTGAGGTCGCGCCAGGGCTCACGGACGGCCCGGGTGGCGGGCGGATACGTGGCCGCCCAGTACGTCTCGGTGCGCCGGGTCGGCGAGAGCGGCACCTCGGCCCCGCCGGTCAGCTCGTTCGCGCCGAGGACCCCGGTCCCGCCGAGCGGGTCTTCCAGGCCGAGCGCCGCGGAGACCAGCCCGTCGACGGCCATCAGGTGGCCGATCACTCCGGCGACCGTGGTCCTGCGGGTCACCGCGCGTTCGTCCTCGAACCACTGCAGCCGCACCGGCGCGTGCCAGTCGGAGTCCCCGATGTCGCGGAGCAGCGCGTCGAGCCGGGCGGTCTCGGCGTCGTACGCCGTGGCCCACTCCGGAATCGGGACGCGGGCAGGGCGGCGCCCCAGGCAGCCGTCCATCACCCGGGTCCGCAGGGTCGGGTCGAGGTCCAGCGAGCCGTCGGTGTGCAGCAGCCCCACCGCGTCCCGCAGCCGCAGCGCCTCGTCCGCACAGGGGGCGCACGCGGTGAGGTGGTCCTCGACGGCGGTGGTCTCCTCCGCCGAGCAGGCGGAGAGCGCCCAGGCGCCGAGGAGGGCCTTGAGGACCTGGTGGGAGAGGACCGGGGCGGCGCCTGCGGTCACGGCGAGGGGCGGAACGGGCCCGGGTTCACCGGGTTCACCGGGTTCGAGGGGTTCGCCCGGGCCGGTCGCGACGTCCCCAGGCTCGGCCTCGTCCGCCGCGCCCGCCTGAGGCACGACGTCCTCGTCCTCCTCCGGAACCACTTCCTCCGGCGCCCCTTGCTCCCGTACCGCCTCGCCCGGCGCCCCCTGTTCCGGAACCACTTCCTCCGGCGCCCCCTGCTCCGGTACCGCCTCGTCCGGCGCGTGGTCTCCCGGCGGCGGCAGCACAGGCCGCACCGCCGTCTCCAGGTCGAGGTCGTCCACCGCGCCGCGCGGGCCCGGTATGCGGCGCGCATCCCGCACCTCGTCGTCGTGCCGGCCGTCCTCGCGCCCGCCGCCGCTCACCGGACGCGCCCGTAACCGGGTGGTGAGGACCCTTCGAGCGGCCGGGTGTTGGCGGTGGACAGCAGCTGGAGCCCCAGCCGGAGGCGGCGGCGGGCCTCGTCCTCGGTGACCCCGAGGTCGGCCGCGGTCTGCCGGTAGTCCCGGCGCTGGGTGTACGCCAGCTCCAGCGCCTGCCGCAGGGAGGCGGGCATCGAGGAGACGATGTAGTCGGCGCGGGCCGCCGCGGTGGCGCTGCGCACCCGCCGCTCCAGCTCCTCCGGGTCCGGCGCGGCACCCTCGCCGTGCTCCGCCGCGTACGCGGCGGCGGCCGCCCGCCGCAGCCGCTGCACGGACTGGCGGTGGGTGAGCCGGGCCATCCAGGAGCGCATCGAGCCCTGCTTCGGGTCGTACGCCTCGGGGCTCTCCCAGACCTGGGCGAAGACCTCGCGGGTCACCAGGTCGGCGGCGTCCTCGTCGTCGAGCATCCGGTGCGCCTGGCTGTGGACGAGCGCGGCGAACCGGTCGTACAGCTCACCGAGCGCCGCCGCCTCACCGCGGGCCAGCCTCTGCTGCATCCTGCGGTCCCAGCGGGGCGGTGCGTCCTTCGCCATGAAACCCCCAGCCCCAGCCCCCGGCCCTGTGCCCAGTTCCGTGCTGCTCCGACGCTCTGAACGTTTTCGTGATCCAGCCTCTGCCCTTGCTGTCCGAATGTAGTCGCCCGCGCGGGCCCCGTACCTGCCTTTGCCGCAACTGTCCGATGTAAGGAGACTCCCGGCCGCACCGATCCCTTTCGGCCGTTCTCACCGCCCCGGCTTCCCTGAGCAGGGGAAACCGGCCGAAGTGATCATTTCCACCGGAAACCCCCTGGGCCTCGGGAGGGGGAGCGGTGTTTCATGGATGCGCGGTTGGGCAGCCGCGAGGAGGAACGGAAACTTCCGGATTACCGGGAGCCCCGGAACGAGAGGTCCAGTCGCGTGACGCTGAAGGTGGACGAGACCGAGCAGGGCGACTGGACCGTGCTGCGGATACGCGGTGAACTCGATCTCGTGAGCTCACCCCTCGTGCGTCAGTCCGTCCACGACGCGGTGGCGGAGGGGCAGCACGATGTGGTGCTCGACCTGTCCGAGGTGTTCTTCTGCGATTCCAGCGGGGTCGGGGTACTGATCGCCTCGCGCCGCCTGATGAAGTCCTGCGGCGGTCGGCTGCGGCTGATCCTCCCGGCCCGGGGCGCCGAGGACGGCTCCCACGTCAACAAGGTGCTGGGGGCACTGGGGGTGCGCAGACTCTTCGACGTCTACCCGGACACGCTGTCCGCGGTCGACGAGGCGTGCGAGCCGCTGACGGCCTGAGCGCGGCGGAGACGTGTGAGCCACGACGTGTGACCGGCCGAAAGCGTTCGGTGCTGAAGCGAGGTTGTCACACGGGAGGCGTCACTCAGTGACACGTGGAGGCCGTGGGAGACGTACGCTCCCCGCATGGACAGCGCAGAGTACGAGCGAAAGATCGCGCACCGCTTCGCCGCCTTCGACCAGGACGGCAACGGCTACATCGATCACGCCGATTTCAACGCCGCAGCCGCCCGTCTGCTCACCGAGTTCGGTACGACGGCCCGCTGCGACAAGGGCCAGGCGCTCTACACCGGGGCCGAGGCCTTCTGGCAGGGCATGGCGGGGATCGCCGATGTGGACGGGGACCAGCGGGTCACCCGTGAGGAGTTCGTCGGCGGGGCGGTGAAGCGGCTGCGGGACAGTCCCGAGCGGTTCGCGGAGATCGCCCGACCCTTCCTGCGAGCGGCGATCGCGGTGGCCGACAGCGAGGACAACGACGGCCGGGCTTCGGTGGCCTCCGTGGAGCGGGCGCTGAAGGTGCTCGGGGCCAGCGCCGAGATCGCGGGCATCGCGGCCCAGAGTCTGGACACCGACCGGGACGGGCTGATCGCCGAGAGCGATGTGGTGGCCGCGCTCGCCGTGTACTTCACGGTGATCGAGCCCGACGCCAACTGACCGCCCCAAGCCGTACGGGGGTGGCGCGCCACCCCCGTGACCCCCTCAGGCGCCCCCGCCGAACCTCTCCCGCAGCTGGTATTTGAGCACCTTGCGCAGCGTCTCGTTGCGGGGAAGGGCGTCCACCACCTCCAGTTGCTCCGGCACCTTGTGGACGGAGAGCCCGGCGTCCCGGAGGTGGGCGGAGAGCTCGGCGAGGGTCGGTGCCGGGACACCGGGCGGCCGCTCGACCACCGCGCAGACGCGTTCGCCGCGCTCGGCGTCCGGGAGCCCGATGACCGCCGCGTCGGCGACGGCGGGGTGGGTGTGCAGCAGGTCCTCGATCTCCTTGACGGAGATGTTCTCGCCCTTGCGGATGATGATGTCCTTCAGCCGCCCGGTGAGCGAGAGGTGCCCGCTCTCCTGGACCCGGCCGAGGTCCCCGGTGATCAGGAACCCCTCGGCGTCGAAGGCGGCGGCGGAAGCCCCGGCGTCCAGATAGCCCCGGCAGACCGCCTCCCCGCGCAGCCGCACCTCGCCCTCCACGCCGTACGGGAGCGGCTTGCCCCGCTCGTCGGTGATCCGGATCTCCATCCCCTCCGGCGGCCGCCCCTCGGTCAGTGCCAGGTGGTCCGGGGTGTCGTCCGGTGCCCCCATCGTGATCATCGGGACCTCGGTCATCCCGTACCCGTGGGTGAGCTGGACCCCCATCTCCCGCACCACCGCGTGGTACACCTCCGGCGGCTTCGGCGCCCCGCCGCCCGCGAGCAGCCGGAGGGAGGGGATGAGCGGCGTGCCTGGGTCCTTGCGCTGCTCGGCCAGGAACATCGCGTAGAACGCCGTCGACCCGCCCGCCACGGTCACCCCGTGGCGCCGGTACTCCGTCAGCGCGTCCGGCAGCGCGAACTGCTCGAACATCACCGCCGGAAAGCCGTACAGCAGCAGCATCACCGTGTAGTCGGGCCCGGCGACATGCGCGTACGGGAACGCCATCGAGCCCACGTCGCCCGCCGAGAGCTTCAGCGCGTGGGCGAGGCAGGAACCGCCCGCGATCAGGGAGCGGTCGGTGTGCAGGACGCCCTTGGGGTCGGAGGTGGTGCCGGAGGTCCAGTAGATCCAGCGGACCTCCTCGCCGGACGGCGGTGCGGGCGGAGGCGGCAGCACCGCCGGATCGCCGTCGGGGAGGTCGTCGTACGCCTCGAAGACGTGCGGCGGGTCGGTGAGCTCGCCGGCGACGCGCTCGGCCATCGCCGTGTGGTCGAAGCCGCGCCACACCCCCGGTACGGCGAAGAACGAGGCCCGCGACTCCCGCAGCGCGAACCGCACTTCACGGTCCCGGTAGAACGGGATGACCGGTGTCTGTACGGCCCCGAGCCGGGTCAGGGCGAAGGAGAGCAGGGCGGTCTCCAGCCGGGTCGGCAGCTGCCAGGCCACCACACTGCCCGCCCGCACGCCCATCCCGTGCAGCCCGGCGGCGACACGTTCGGCACGGGTCCTCAGCTCGCCGAAGGTCAGGGACCGGTCCTCCTGGAGCAGGACCGGGCGGTCGGGGGTGAGGGCGGCGCGGCGTTCGATGAGTTCCCAGAAGGTGCGGGAGTCGCCCAGGGCGTGGGCGGTCGCGGTCACGTCGTTCACGGCGGTCACAGGGTCCCTCCGAACTGACGATCAGTCAGACAGTGCGGAGAGCGTAGGGCTCCGCGCCTTGTCGGTCCAGGGGCGCGGGGCTAGCCTGAGTGCCGCACCAGAACCTGACGGGTCATCAGAAACGGCCACCGCCCCGGGTACCGCCGGGTGCGCCGGAGGGGACGACACCATGACGGATACGGAACTGCCTCGGATCGTCAGCGTCGACGACCATGTGATCGAGCCCGCGCACCTCTTCTCCACCTGGCTGCCCGCGAAGTACCGCGAGCGCGGGCCGCAGCCGCTGACGGCGGGCATCGGGGAGCTGGCGTACACGGGCGGCAAGTACGTCATCACGATGGACCCGGACGGGCCGCCGGCCGACTGGTGGATCTACGAGGACCTGAAGTTCCCGTACAAGCGGAACATCGCCGCCGTCGGCTTCGACCGGGACGACATGACCCTGGAGGGGATCACGCGGGCCGAGATGCGGCCCGGCTGCTGGGACCCGGCCGAACGCCTCAAGGACATGGACCTCAACCACGTCGAGGCCTCCCTCTGCTTCCCGACCTTCCCGCGCTTCTGCGGCCAGACCTTCGCCGAGGCGCACGACAAGGAGGTCGCCCTCGCCTGCGTACGCGCCTACAACGACTGGATGGTCGAGGAGTGGTGCGGCGACAGCGGCGGCCGGCTGATCCCGCTCTGCATCATCCCGCTCTGGGACGTCGGCCTCGCGGTCGCCGAGATCAGGCGGAACGCGGCCCGGGGCGTGCGCGCGGTCACCTTCTCCGAGATTCCCACCCACCTCGGACTCCCGTCCATCCACACCGGCTACTGGGACCCGTTCTTCGCGGTCTGCCAGGAGACCGGGACGGTCGTCAACATGCACATCGGCTCCAGCTCCCAGATGCCCGCCGCGTCCCCGGACGCGCCCCCGGCCGTGCAGGCCTCGCTCTCCTTCAACAACGCGATGGCCTCGATGATGGACTTCCTCTTCAGCGGGGTGCTGGTCACGTTCCCGACGCTCAGACTGGCGTACAGCGAGGGCCAGATGGGGTGGATCCCCTACGCCCTGGAGCGCGCCGACGACGTGTGGGAGGAGCACCGGGCGTGGGGCGGGGTGCGCGATCTGATCCCCGAGCCGCCGTCCACGTACTACTACCGGCAGATGTTCTGCTGCTTCTTCCGCGACAAGCACGGCATCGCCTCGCTGGACGTCGTCGGCCGCGACAACGCCACCTTCGAGACCGACTACCCGCACGTGGACTCGACCTTCCCGCACACCAAGGAGGTCGCCCTCGACCACGTCAAGGGACTGGATGAGAGCACGGTCTACAAACTGATGCGCGGGAACGCGATCCGGATGCTCGGCCTGGACCTGGACAAGTAGGCGGGGGCAGGGCGGTGGATCTCGCGTACACGGAGGCGGAGGAGGAGTTCCGGCGGCGGCTGGGCACGTGGCTGGCCGCCGCGCTCCCCGGCCTGCCCCCCAGGCCCTCGCCCGACGACTGGCCCGCGCGCCGGGCGTACGACACGACCTGGCAGCGGATGCTGTACGACGCCGGGTACGCGGGCCTGCACTGGCCGGTGGACGCGGGCGGGCAGGGCGCCACTCCCACCCAGCACCTGATCTTCCTGGAAGAGACGGAGAGGGCCGGCGCGCCCTACGTCGGGGCCAATTTCGTCGGGCTGCTGCACGCCGGGCCGACCGTCGCCGCCGAGGGCACGGCCGAGCAGCGGGCCCGCTGGCTGCCGCCGGTGCTGCGCGGGGACGAGATCTGGTGCCAGGGGTTCAGTGAGCCGGGCGCGGGCTCGGACCTGGCCGCGCTGCAAACGCGGGCGGTGCGCGACGGGGACGACTACGTGGTGAGCGGCAGCAAGATCTGGACCTCGCACGCGGAGGTGGCCGACTGGTGCGAGCTGCTGGTGCGTACGGACCCGGGGGCGCCGAAGCACCGGGGGATCAGCTGGCTGGCGATGCCCATGGACGCGCCCGGCATCACGGTCCGGCCGCTGCGGACGCTCGCCGGGTCGACGGAGTTCGCGGAGGTGTTCCTGGACGAGGTCCGGGTGCCGGTACGGAACCGGGTCGGGGCCGAGAACGACGGCTGGCGGATCACGATGGTCACCCTCTCCTTCGAACGCGGTACGGCCTTCGTCGGCGAGGTCGTCGCCTGCCGCCGCACCCTGGAGGCCCTGGCTGCCGAGGCCCGGCGGAACGGGCGGTGGGCCGACGCGGTGCTGCGGCGCAGGCTCGGGCGGCTCAACGCCGAGTTCCGGACCCTGTGGCGGCTCACACAGGGGAACGTCAGCGAGTCCCAGCGCACCGGCGGGGTCCCGGGCATCGGCGGCTCGGTCTTCAAGCTGCGCTACTCCGGGGCCCGCCAGGAGCTGTACGAGGCGGCGGCGGAGGTGCTGGGCGGTGGCGACGCCCTCGACCTGGACCAGGAGTGGGTCCTGGACCGGCTCTCCTCCCTCTCGTACACCCTTGCGGCGGGCACCTCGCAGATCCAGCGGAACATCGTCGCCGAGCGCATCCTCGGCCTCCCGAAGGGGCGCTGAGGCGGCCATGGACTTCCGGCTCTCGGACGACCAGCGGGCCCTGCGGTCCGGTATGCGCGACCTGCTCGGTGCCGTGTTCGACCGGGACCGGATGCGGGCGGCGGTGGAGCGGGGCGGTGGGGTGGACCGGGGGCTGTGGCGGGAGCTGGGCGCCGCCGGGTTCTTCGCGCTGCGGCTGCCGGAGGAGGCGGGCGGGGTGGCGCTCGGGCTGCCGGAGGCGGTACTGCTCTTCGAGGAGGCGGGCCGGGCGCTCCTGCCGGGACCGCTGGTGGCCACGCACCTGGCGGCGGGGGCGGTGAAGGGAGCCGCGGAGGGGGCGGCGGTGGTGACGGCCGCGGAGGGAGGCGGCCGGCCGGTGGCGGACCTGGTGGGCGCGGACGCGGTGCTGGTGGGCGGCGCGGAGGTGCTCACGGGGGAGGCGCTGGCGGCCTTCGTGACCGGGGCCGGTCCCGTACGGTCGATGGATCCCCTGACGCCGCTGCACCGGGTGGAGGAGCGTGCGGCAGCCACGGAGGCGTACCCCGGCGCACTCCGCGGCGAAGGGGCGCTTCTCACTGCTGCCGAACAGCTCGGAAGCGCCGCCCGCACCACCGAAATGGCTGTCCAACACGCCGGTGCGCGCGAACAGTTCGGAGCGCCCGTCGGATCGTTCCAGGCGGTCAAACACCTCTGCGCCGACATGCTCGCCCGCACCGAACCGGCCCGCAGCGCCGTATACGCCGCCGCGGTGACCGGCGACCCGGTGGAGATCGCGGCGGCCAAGCTGCTCGCCGACGAGGCGGCCGTCCGTAACGCGCGGGACTGCCTCCAGATCCACGGCGGTATGGGCTTCACCTGGGAGGCAGATGTTCACCTCCACCTGAAACGGGCCTGGCTCCGGGCGGCCCGATGGCTCACGGCGGCCGAGGCGGAGGAGATCCTGGCCGCCGATCTGGGTCCCGTACGGCCGCTGCGCGGCGGTTCAGCAGCCCACGGTTGAGGGGCCGGGCGAAGCGGGGGGTGGAGGGTGACTCAGTGCAGCCGGTCGGCGTCGATACCGGGTTGTGTCCTTTGCGTGATTCGTCACCGGGTGGAGTCGGCGCCGGGCTCGGGTACTCTCCGTGGGATGCGAGTGGTTCTGGAACCGGGCGACCCGGGGGCGGCCTGTGCGGCGGCTCCGGTCCGGGGCGAGGGCCCTTGCCGGAGATGTGCCGGGCCTGCCCGAAGAGCGATTCTCGCGGTCTCTGCGCGCTCCTGTTCGACTCCCCGCAGCGTGCGTCGCACAGTATGCACCACGCGTACTCCTTCGCGCTGGAATATGCCCGAAGCGCTTGATGCGGTGACTGTACGTCAACCATGCTGTCGCGTAAGGGAATCACGTTCCGTGACCCTGAGGAGGCGCGAGGCGATGTGTCCGCCGGTTCGGATGGTGTGAGCGGTGCAGGTGCTTCAGGTTCAGCTGGAGGTCGGTCCGGATCCCGCAGAGGTGGGGCGGGCCCGTAGATGGGCGCGGTCCCGTCTGGTCGGTTCCGGGATAGGGGATGACGAGCCGCTCGCGGAGACGCTCATCCTGCTGATCTCGGAGCTGGTCACCAACGCGGTCGTCCACACGGGCTGTCCCGCCGTGCTGCGGATGCTGTTCGGCGGGGGCGGCGGTGCCGGGGAGGCCGGGACCGTCCGGGTGGAGGTCGCCGACACCAGCGACTGCCCACCGCGCCCGCGCCACGCGGAGGGCGACGACACCAACGGCCGGGGCCTGGAGCTGGTGGACGGCCTCGCGGACCGCTGGGGCTGGCAGCCGGAGGGTGCCGGGAAGCAGATCTGGTGCGAGGTGGACCGGGGCGGTCCGGCGGGGAGCCGGGGGGCGTCGCCGAAGGTCGTCGTCCAGGGCGGCGAGGTGCGCGAACCGCCCTCCTGCGTCTTCACCGACAACCTGGCCTGAGCCGGGCCGTCTCCCCTCACGGGATCACAGCACGGCGACCGGGGCGACCGGAGATCCGGTGGCCCCGGTGAACGGCTCCGGCGCGGCGGTGAGCAGGAAGGCGTACCGGCCCTCCTCCGCACAGGCCGTGGACAGCGCTTCCAGGTCCCAGTTCTGGCCCTGGAGCATCCCCATCTCGACGAGGTGGAGCGCGTGCACCGGCATCCACAGGCCCTCGATCTCCGGCGGGAAGATCTCGAAGGTCAGGGTGTCGTTGGCGACCGCCGCCACGTCCCGGGCGTGGAACCACTCGGGCGTGCGCACGGACAGCCCGGGCGACGGATAGCCGTACGCGTGCCGGTCCCCGGCCAGGACGACCTGCACCTGCCCGGTCCGTACGAGGACGACGTCCCCGGCCCGTACGCGTACGCCTCCGAACTCCTCCGCCGCGGCCAGGTCCCCCGGCGTGACGGCGTGATCACCGGCCAGCCGGTCCACGCCCCGAGCGCGCGCGACATCGAGAAGCGCGCCCCGTGACACGACGTGCTCCACGGCGGCGATGGAGGAGAACTGTGCGCCGGCGTGCGCCGTGATGGTGTCCGCGGGGCGGCCGTTGTAGATCTTCCCGCTGTGCGAGGCGTGGGTGAGGGCGTCCCAGTGGGTCGCGGCCTGGAGCCCCATGGTGACGGTGTCGTCGCTGGTGGCGACGGTCCCCGGGCCGAACATCTCCTGGTTGATCTGGACCATCGTGTGCAGCGGGTCGATCCGGCCCGGGATGAACCCGCTCTGCACCCCGCCGTGCCGGAGGGGGAGTGCGAGGGATATCCGGCGACCGCTCCGGACGGTGGCGACGGCCTCCCGGACGACGGCGTCGGTGATCAGGTTGAGCGTCCCGCGCTCGTCGGCCTCGCCCCAGCGCCCCCAGTTGTTCACGCGTTTGGCGATCTCGTGGAACTCGGCCGGCAGGGACATGGGGACCTCCTGGGTCTTGTGCCGAAGCGTCCGACTGCCCGTAAAATCTAACGGTCCGTCAGAAACCGCGGGAAGGGGCCGGGCATGGGGAACTTCTTGGCAGGCAAGGTGGTCGCCGTCACCGGGGCCGGCCGGGGCATCGGACGGGCGGTCGCGCTCGCCGCGGCGGCGGAGGGGGCGCGGATCGTCGTCAACGACTACGGCGTCTCGGTGGAGGGCTCCGAGCCCACGAGCGAGATCGCCCGGTCCGTCGTCAAGGAGATCGGGGCGGCGGGCGGGCAGGCGGTGGCGGTGGCCGACGACGTCTCCACGATGGCGGGCGGGCAGCGGATCGTGGACACGGCGCTGGCGGAGTACGGGCGGCTCGACGGGGTCGTGTGCGTGGCCGGGATCCTGCGGGAGCGGATGCTGTTCAACATGTCCGAGGAGGAGTGGGACCCGGTTCTCGCGACGCATCTGAAGGGCACGTTCACGGTCTTCCGCGCCGCCTCGGCGGTGATGCGGAAGCAGGAGGGCGGGGGCACGCTGATCGGCTTCACCAGCGGCAGCCACCAGGGGAGCGTGGCCCAGGCCAACTACAGCGCGGCGAAGGGCGGGATCATCTCGCTGGTCCGCAGCGCGGCGCTGGGCCTGCATCGGTACGGCGTGACGGCCAACGCGGTCGCGCCCGTCGCCCGGACCCGGATGTCGGCCGGGGTGCCGATGGAACTGGCGCAGATCGGGGAGCCGGAGGACGTGGCGGCGCTGGTGGTCTACCTGCTGAGCGAGCGGGCGCGGGCGGAGAGGATCACCGGCCAGGTGTACACGATCGCCGGACCCAAGATCGCGGTCTGGGCCCAGCCGAGGGAGCTGCGGGCGGGGTACGCGGAGGGGGCGTCCTGGACCCCCGAACGGATCGCGGAGTTCCTGCCGGGGACGGTGGGCGTCGACCCGATGCCGATGCTGGCGCGGGTGGAGGAGATGGCGGCGGCGGCGCGGGCCGGGGCGCGGCCGAACGCGCCCAGCTCCTCCGGCGACTGAGGACGGGCCGGCCCCTTCCGGACGGGCTTGATCGAGGAGGCACGTATGGACTTCCGGTTCACCGAGGACGACCCCACCTTCCGCACCCACGCCCGCACCTGGCTGGAGACCCGCCTCGCCGCAACCCCCGCCCCCGGCCCCCGTGCGTGGGAACGCGAGCTGGGACAGGCGGGGTGGATCGGCATCGGCTGGCCGGAGAAGGGCGGCGCAGACTACGGCAACCGGCCCGCCACCCTCACCCAACAGGTCGTCTGGGCCGAGGAGTACGCCCGCTCCACCGCCCCGCCCCGCATGGGACACATCGGCGAGAACCTCCTCGCCCCCACCCTCATCGCGTACGGCACCGAGGAGCAGAGGCAGCGCCATCTGCCCCCCATCGCCCGCGGGGAGACCCTGTGGTGCCAGGGGTACAGCGAACCCGGCGCCGGGTCCGACCTCGCCGGCATCCGGACCACCGCCACCCCGGACGGCACCGGCGCCTACACCGTCACCGGGCAGAAGATCTGGACCTCGCTCGCCCAGGACGCCGACTGGTGCTTCGTCCTCGCCCGCACCGAACCCGGCTCCACCCGCCATCACGGGCTCTCCTTCCTCCTCGTGGAGATGGACCAGCCGGGGAGGATCGAGGTGCGGCCGATCCGCCAGATGACCGGGACCAGTGAGTTCAACGAGGTCTTCTTCGACGGGGCCCGGGCGGCCGAGGTGGTCGGCGGGGAGGGCGACGGGTGGGCCGTCGCCACGGGGCTGCTCGCCCTGGAGCGCGGGGTGTCGACCCTCGCCCAGCAGATCGGGTTCGCCCAGGAGTTGGCCCAGGTGGTCGCCGCCGCCCGGGCCGGCGGAGCCGCCGAGGACCCGGTCATCAGAGCCCGCCTCGTACGCCAGTGGGCCGAACTCGTCACCCTGCGCCGCCACGCACTGCGCACCCTCGGCACCACCGGCGACCCGGGCGCCCCCAGCGTGGCCAAGCTGCTGTGGGGCGGCTGGCACCAGCGGCTCGGCGAGCTGGCGGTGGAGGTGAGGGGCGAGGCGGGGGCCGTCGGCGCCCAGCCCTGGTCGGAGCAGCGGCCGTACGAACTGCACGACGCACAGCACCTGTTCCTCTTCAGCCGGGCCGACACCATCTACGGCGGCTCCGACGAGATCCAGCGGACCATCATCGCCGAGCGGGTGCTCGGCCTACCGAGGGAGCCGAGATGAGAGGCGTCGTCTTCGACGGCACACGGACCGAGGTCGTCGACGACCTGGAGATACGCGGCCCCGGCCCCGGCGAGGTGCTCGTCGCGGTGGCCGCCGCCGGTCTCTGCCACAGCGACCTGTCGGTGATCGACGGCACGATCCCCTTTCCCGTCCCCGTCGTGCTCGGCCACGAGGGCGCGGGCGTGGTGGAGGCGGTCGGCCCCGGCGTCAGCCACGTACGGCCCGGTGATCACGTCGCGCTGTCCACCCTCGCCAACTGCGGGGCCTGCGCCCAGTGCGACCGGGGCAGGCCCACGATGTGCCGGAAGGCGATCGGGCGTCCGGGGCGGCCGTTCTCGCGGGGCGGCGAGCCGCTGTTCCAGTTCGCCTCCAGCTCCGCCTTCGCCGAAGTCACGCTGGTGCGTGCCGTGCAGGCCGTGAGGATCCCGTCCGACCTGCCCCTCACCTCCGCCGCCCTGATCGGCTGCGGGGTCCTCACCGGCGTCGGGGCCGTACTGAACCGGGCGAGGGTCGACCGGGGCGACAGCGTCGTGGTCATCGGCACCGGCGGCATCGGCCTCAACGTGCTCCAGGGCGCCCGGCTGGCCGGTGCGCTCACCGTCGTCGCCGTCGACAGCAATGCGGCGAAGGAGGCGGTGGCGCGGCAGTTCGGGGCGACGCACTTCCTGACGGGCGCGGAGGGGGTGCGCGACATCCTTCCCGACGGGGCCGACCACGCCTTCGAGTGCGTCGGCCGCACCGAGCTGATCCGGCAGGCGATCGACCTGCTGGACCGGCACGGCCAGGCGGTCCTGCTCGGCGTCCCGGCGGCGAGCGCCGAGGCGTCGTTCGTCGTCTCCTCGATGTACCTGGACAAGTCGATCCTCGGCTGCCGCTACGGCTCCTCGCGGCCGCAGCGCGACATCGCCCTGTACGCGGACCTCTACCGGGAGGGCCGGCTCCTGCTGGACGAACTGGTCACCGAGACCTACCCGGTGGAGGACTTCGCCAAGGCCGCCGACGACGCCCACCACGGGCGGGTGGCCCGGGGGGTGCTGGTCTTCTGATCCACGAGTCCGGTAGGAGCGGACCTGCGTCGCACGAGGGCTCCAGCGCCTACGGGGTGTCCGCCGACGCCCGGAACGTGCGCCGGTACACCGTCGGCGGCACGCCCAGTGCCGCCTGGAGGTGCTGGCGCAGGGACGTCGCCGTGCCGAAGCCCGCGTCGCGGGCCACCTGGTCGATCGACAGGTCCGACGACTCCAGCAGGTGGCGCGCTCGCTCCACCCGCTGCTGGGTCAGCCACTGGCCGGGGCTGATCCCCACCTCCTCCCGGAAGCGGCGGGTGAAGGTCCGTACGCTCATCGACTCCTGCCGGGCCATGTCCCGCAGCAGGATCGGCCGGTCCAGCCGCCCCAGCGCCCACGCGCGGGCGGCCGTGGTGGTCGCGAACTGCGGTTCGGGGACGGGGCGGTGGATGTACTGGGCCTGCCCCCCGTCGCGGTGCGGCGGGACGACCGTGCGCCGGGCGATCTCGTTGGCGACGGCGGACCCGTGGTCGCGGCGTACGAGGTGGAGGCAGAGGTCGATCCCGGCGGCGACCCCCGCCGAGGTGAGGACGTCGCCGTCGTCGATGAACAGGACGTCCGGGTCGACGCGGACCTGCGGGAAGAGCCGCTGGAAGTGGTCGGCGGACGACCAGTGCGTGGTGGCGGGGCGGCCGTCCAGGTAGCCGGCGGCGGCCAGCACGTAGCTGCCGGTGCAGATGGAGACCATCCGGGTGCCCGGCCGGACCAGCGCGAGGGCGGCCGCCAGCTCCTCGGTGAGCCTGCCCTCCTCGAAGACCGGGCCCAGTTCGTAGGAGGCGGGGATGACCACGGTGTCGGCGGTGGCGAGCGCCTCGGGGCCGTGCTCCACCAGGATCGAGTAGTCGGCGTCGGTCCGGACGGGCCCCGGCGGGCGGACCGAGCAGGTCACGACCTCGTACAGCTTCGCGCCCTTGTCGCCCGGCACGGGTTTTAGGGAGCGGCCGAAGATCCGGTCCGGGATGCCCAGCTCGAAGGGGAGCAGTCCGTCCAGGGCCAGGACGGCGACGCGGTGCGGCATGGCGGGCCTCCTCGGAACACGCCGGCGGGCTTGGGGGAACATACCGGGTAACCCACTGGCTGGTATAGACCACGGGCTGGTACAGGCTAGCGACGTGATGGAGAAGCCGACAGAGACCGCGTCCGTTCCCGACGCCTCGCGTGACACCCGGCCCCCGCCGCCGCAGGAGGGTGGTGCTGCTGGTGGCCAGGCCGATCCGGCAGCGGAAGAGGATGGGGCTCGCGTGAGGCCGTTGCCTCGGGGCTCCGCCCTCCGCGTCCGTGCCGTCGCGGCGGGCGCGGCCGCCGCCACCCTCACCACCGGCCTCGCCGTGCGCGCCGGGGCGGACGGCGCCTTCGCCAAGTACGCGGGGAGCGCGCTCTATACGGTGCTGCTCTGCGCCCTCGTCGCCTTCTTCGCGCCCCGCGCGCGGCCCGTTGCCGTGGCGGGGGCCGCGCTCGCCCTGAGCTGGGCCGTCGAGCTGCTCCAGCTCACCGGCGTGCCGGGGGAGTTGGCGGCGCGGAGCACGGCCGCCCGGCTGGTGCTCGGCTCGACGTTCAACGCCCCGGACCTGTTCTGGTACGCGGTGGGCGCGGCGGCGGCCTGGGGCGTGCACGCGGGGGCCCGCAGGCGGGCTACCGCTTCTTCTTCCGCCGCTCCTCGGCCCGCTGCATCTCGATGACCTCCAGGACGTGGGCGCTGGCCTGCCGGCGGACCGTACCCGCGACGAACAGCGCCACGCCCCGGCACCGACACCGGCACGGAGACCGGCAGGAGCGTCAGCTGCTCGGGCAGGGCCTCGATCAGGCCGCAGGCCGTGGCCCGGCCGTCCGGGACTCGGTGCTGTCGGGTGCTCAGTGCTCGGTGGCCCGATTCCTGTGAACCATGTCCTCCCGGCCACTCGTGGGGGAACTCGCAGGCCAAGAAGCTGGTCGACGTGACCGAGACCATCGAAAGCGCAGCCCAGGACGACGACCGGCGGCCGCCCCTGGAGGCGCGCCGCCGCCCCCGTGTGCACCGGGCGTGGATCGTCGCCGCCGTCACCTTCGTGACGATCATCGGCGGCGCGGCCTTCAACTCCCTGCCCGGGCTGCTCATCGGCCCGCTCCACACCGAATTCGGCTGGTCGCGCGGCGAGATCGGGCTCGCGGTCTCCATCGACATGGCGCTGTACGGTCTGACGGCGCCGTTCGCCGCCGCGCTCATGGACCGCTTCGGCATCCGGCGGGTCGTGGCGACCGCGCTGACGATGGTGGCCGCCGGGGCGCTCGCCAGTGTCTGGATGACGGCCTCCTGGCAGCTGATGATCTACTGGGGGCTGCTCGTCGGCCTCGGCACCGGGTCCATGGCGATGGCGTTCGCCGCGACCGTCACCAACCGCTGGTTCGTCGCCCGCCGGGGCCTGGTCACCGGCATCCTCACCGCGGCCGGCGCCTCCGGGCAGCTCGTCTTCCTGCCGCTCTGCGCCTGGATCGTCGACGAGCACGGCTGGCGGCCCGCCTCGGTCACCGTCGCCCTGGCGGCCCTGGTCGTCGTCCCGTTCGTCTGGCTCCTGATGCGCGACCACCCGGCCGATGCGGGGCTCGCCCCGTACGGCGGTGTGTACGTGGCGAAGCCCGCCCCGGCCCGGGGTGCCGCGCGCCGCACGGTGATGGTGCTGTTCAAGGCGGCGCGCACCGGCCCGTTCTGGCTGCTGGCGGGCACGTTCGCGATCTGCGGGGCCTCCACCAACGGCCTGATCCGCACCCACTTCGTCCCCTCCGCCCACGACCACGGCATGCCGATCACGGCGGCCGCCTCGCTGCTGGCGGTGATCGGGGTCTTCGACGTCATCGGCACGATCTTCTCGGGCTGGCTCACCGACCGCTTCGACGCCCGCAGGCTCCTCGCCGTCTATTACGCGCTGCGCGGGATCTCGCTGCTGTTCCTGCCGATGCTGATGGCACCCGAAGTGCAGCCGCCGATGGTCTTCTTCATCGTGTTCTACGGCCTTGACTGGGTGGCCACGGTCCCGCCGACGCTGGCGCTCTGCCGGGAGCAGTACGGCGAGGACAGCGCCATCGTCTTCGGCTGGGTGCTGGCCTCGCACCAGGTGGGCGCGGCGGTCGTGGCGTTCCTCGGAGGCGTCGCCCGGGACGTCTTCGGCAGTTACGACGTGGTCTGGTACGCGTCGGGGGCGCTGTGCGCCGTCGCGGCGCTGATGTCGCTGGTGATCCGGCGGGTCCGGGCGGCTCCGGCGGCCGCTAGCGGCTGAACCGGCCGAACACGCCCTGGTGGAACAGCAGCGGCTCGCCCTCCTCCGCCGCCCCCAGCGCCTCCACCCGGCCCACCACGATGAGGTGGTCCCCGCCGGTGTGGACGGCGTGGACGCGGCAGTCGATCCAGGCCGGTACGGAGCCGAGCAGCGGTGACCCGGTCGCCGGGGCGTCCTCGTACGCGACCCCCGCGAACTTGTCCGCCCCGCTCACCGCGAACCCCCGGCAGAGCGGCCCCTGTCCGGCTCCCAGGATGTTGACGCAGAAGGCCCCGGCGCGGGCGATGCGCGGCCAGGTCGTCGACGTACGGGCGACCATGAAGGCGACCAGCGGCGGGTCCAGCGAGAGCGAGGCGAAGGACTGGCAGGCGAAGCCGGTCGGCCCGTCCGTGTCGTGCGCGGTGACGACGGTGACGCCGCTGGCGAAGTGACCCAGTACGCGGCGGAATTCGCCCGGTTCGACGGGGAGCCGCTCGTCGTCCCGGACGGCCCTGAGGTCAGGCCGGGGCAGCGCCTCCAGAGGGGGCCGGTCTGCTGTCGTGGCGGCGCCGACGGACCTGAGGTACCGGACGGCGGTGGCGGCCATGCCTGCGTGTCCCATCACCCGGCCATTAGAGCTGACGTGCCGTCAGATGTGAACCGGCAGGCGCGGCGGGTGTACCCGCTTCACGCGCCGGTGCGGCGCGCGTAGTGGCGCTGAGCCTTCGCTCGGTTGCCACAGCCGGCCATCGAGCACCAGCGGCGGGTCCCGTTCTTGGAGATGTCGTAGAAGTGCAGGACGCAGGTGTCGTTGGCGCACGGGCGGATGCGGTCGGGCCGGTCGGCCACCAGGTGGAGCCAGTTGTCGGCCGCGTACCAGGCGGGCCCCCAGGACGGGGCGTCCAGCTCCACCGCCGACTCCGGCAGCCCGTCGGGCCCCAGGGTGCGGCGGATGCGCCCGTGGGAGAGCACCTCGTTGAGCGCCGCCGCGGTGGCGGGCGCGGCCGGCTCCCGCCGGGTGGCGGACGCGGCCAGCGCTTCGAGGGTCTTGCGGGTCTCCAGCAGCCGCTCCAGCGTGGCGCGGCCGACGGGCGGGGCGAGGGGGCCCGTGTGGGCGCGCACCGGCTCGCTGTTCAGCCAGATCGCCAGTCCGTTCTCGGATTCCAGCAGGTCGCGCGGGCCCTCCGCACCGATCCAGCGGGTGTTGAGCAGATCCAGCGCGAGCGGTTCGCCGGTCAGCGGCCGGGGGTCGGGCCCGGGGGGGTGCGGCACGTCGGCGGATCCTTCCGTCGTGGGGTGTGTCTTCGTTCTTCTTCCGTCTCCATCGATTCTAACCGGACAAGAGACTTTCACCGGTTGACGGCTCTCGTTCTAACCCTTAAATTCGCTTTTACTGGTTGCGAGGTGGCCTCGCAGCCCCTGACCGAAAGCGTGGGGACCGATCCATGAGCAAGGCGAAGAACCTGCAGACCGGCCACATCGGCCTCAACGTCACCGACCTGGACCGTTCGATCGCCTTCTACCGCGAGGTCTTCGGCTTCGAGGTGCTGGGCGAGGGCAAGGACGGCGACCGCCGCTGGGCCTTCCTCGGACGGGACTCCCGGCTCGTGGTGACCCTGTGGCAGCAGAGCGAGGGCGCGTTCGCTCCCGCGCTGCCCGGCCTGCACCACCTCTCCTTCCAGGTGGACACCGCCGAGGAGATCCGGGCCACCGAGGAGGTCCTGCGTTCCCTGGGCGCCACGTTCGCCTACGACGGGATCGTGCCGCACGGGGAGACCGGCAGCTCGGGCGGCATCTTCTTCACCGACCCCGACGGCATCCGCCTGGAGATCTACGCACCCACCGGCGCCGACCCGTCCGACGCGCCCACCTCCGGAGCTCCTACCTGCGGATTCTTCTAGGCGCCGGCCAGGACGACCGGTCGCATTCTCGGCGCAGGACGAAAGCGGTCGCATTCTCGGCGCAGGACGAAAGCGGTCGCATTCTCGGCGCAGGACGAAAGCGGTCGCATTCTCGGCGCAGGACGAAAGCGGTCGCACTCTCGGCGCAGGACGAAAGGCGGAACCATGGGCGGCTACCACCGCGGCGAGACCGCAGTGCAGGAACGGGCGGGCTTCGCCCGTCAGGCCGGACAGGCGCGGGGCGCCATCGGCAACACCGTCCCCGACGTGGCGGTGGCCTTCCTGGCGGACCAGCCCCACGTGGTGATGGGCGGCGCGGACGAGCGGGGCCGGATCTGGGCGACCCAGCTCACCGGGGAGCCGGGGTTCCTGACCGTACCCGGGCCGCACACCCTGAGGATCGGAGCGCTTCCTCCGCCGGAGGACCCGCTGGCCGCCGTCCTGGCCGGAGCGGGGCTCGGGAGCGGGCCGGGCGTCGCCTCCGAGCCCGTCCGGATCGGGCTGATCGGCATCGAACCGGCCACCCGGCGCCGGATGCGGATGAACGGCCGGGCGGTCCGCGACGGCGACGGCCTGCGCGTCGAGCTCGACCAGGTCATCTCCAACTGCCCCAAGTACATCCAGAAACGCGGCCACCAGCCGCTGGTGGGGGCTCCGGCGCCCCGTACGGCCGTCGACAGTGCGGAGCTCGGCCCCGGGCAGCAGCGGACGCTCCGGGCCGCCGACACCTTCTTCGTCGCCACCGCCTCCGACCGGGGCGACGCCGACGCCTCGCACCGGGGCGGCAACCCCGGTTTCGTCCAGGTGCTCTCGCCCCGGCTCCTGCGCTGGCCCGACTACGCGGGCAACGCCATGTTCCTGACCCTGGGCAACCTTGAACTCAACCCGGCCGCAGGCCTCTTCTTCCCCGGCTGGGCGACCGGTGCCTCCCTGCACCTGACGGGCTCGGCCCGCACGGTGTGGGACGAGGAGGAGGTGGCCCGCACCCCCGGCGCGCAGCGGCTGGTGGAGTTCGAGATCACCGCGGTACGGGAAGTGGCGGCGGCCTCCCCGCTGCGCTGGTCCGCGCCCGCCTACTCCCGCTTCAACCCGCGAACGAGCGGCTGACGTCAACCCCGGCCGACGCTCCCCTACCCGTGACGGAGTCACCATGCAGATCACCGTGGACCTGGACCTCTGCGAGAGCCACGGCAGTTGCGTCTTCGCCGCCCCCGAGATCTTCTCGTTCGACGACGACGACTACCTCCTGTACGAAGCCGCGCCGGACGACGGGCTGCGCGCGGGCGCCGAGAAGGCCGCAGCCTCCTGCCCGGTCCGGGCCATCACCGTGGCCGCCTCATGAGCGCCGCCGGCCATCCGCGCGACGTGGTGATCGTCGGGGCCTCGCTGGCGGGGCTGCGGGCCGCCGAGACCCTGCGCGCCGAGGGGTTCACCGGGAACCTGACCCTCGTCGGGGCCGAACCGCACGCCCCCTACGACCGCCCGCCGCTCTCCAAACGCTTCCTGACGGGGCAGATCAGCGCCGACACCACGCTCCCGGTCCCCGACGGCCTCCGGGCCTGCTGGCGGCTGGGTCGGGCCGCGGTCCGGCTCGACCCGTACAGCAGGATCCTCACCCTCGCCGACGGCACCCGCCTGCCCTACGACGGCCTGCTGATCGCCACCGGCGCTGCCGCTCGGGCCGGTGCCGTGCCCGGCGAACCCGGCCCGGAGCAAGATGTGTTCACCCTGCGCGGCCGCGACGACGCTACGGCGCTGCGGGCCGCGCTCATCCCCGGGCGGAGGCTGCTCGTCGTCGGCGCCGGGTTCCTCGGGGGCGAGGTCGCCGCCGCGGGCCGGGAGCTCGGGCTGGACGTCACCCTTGTGGAGGCCGGGTCCGTACCGCTGGAGCGCGCGGTCGGTACGGAGGCCGGCGCGTTCGTGGGGACGCTCCACCGGGAGGCGGGCATCGACCTGCGTACCGGCACCACGGTGGCCGCGTTCCGCACCGCCCCGGACGGCACGCTCGCGGGGGCCCGGCTGGCCGACGGCCGGACCGTCGAGGCCGATGTCGCGGTGCTGGCCCTGGGCGCGGTGCCGGCCACCGGCTGGCTGGCCGGATCGGGGATCGAGGCGGTCGGCGGAGTGCCCACCGACTCCCGGCTGCGGGCCCTGTTCCCGGACGGCAGCGCCGTACCCCGCGTGGTCGCGGCGGGCGACGCGGCCCGGGTCCCGCAACCCCTGGCGGGCGGTGCGGCCCCGGCCCTCGGCCACTGGTCCGGCGCGGTGGAGCAGGGTGCGGCGGCCGCCCGTACGCTGCTGCGGGGCGAGGCGGCCCCGGTCTTCGCCGAGGTGCCGTCCTTCTGGTCCGACTTCCACGGCGTCCGGCTCCGCTCGGTGGGCCTCCCCGCCCTCGGCGACACGGTGAAGGTCCACGAGTGCGACCGGAAGGCCCGGCGCCTGGAGGTCAGCTACCACCTGGACGGCCGTCTGGTGGGCGCCCTGACCATCGGCCGGACCTCCCGACTGGCAGCCTACCGGCGGGTGTTGGCCGTGCCCGCCCCTTAGCGTCCCGGTGCGCCCTTCAGCGCCCCCGGTACTCCGGCGTGCGCCGCTCGACGAACGAGGCGATCCCCTCGTCGGCATCCCGGGTCGTCATGTTGATCTCCTGCGCGGCCGCCTCCGCGGCGAACGCCGTGGCCCGGTCGCCGGTGAGCGAGTCGTTCACCAGCTGCTTGGTCAGGGCGATGGCCCGGGTGGGCCCGCAGGCCAGCCGCCCGGCCCACGCGGCGGCGAGGCCGGCCAACTCGCCTTCCGGTACCGCGCGGTTGACCAGGCCCATCCGTTCCGCGTCCGCCGCCGTCAGGGCGTCCCCGAAGAACATCAGCTCCTTTGCTCGCTGCGGCCCCACCAGCCGGGGCAGCAGATAGGCGCCGCCGCCGTCCGGGACGAGCCCTCGGCGTACGAAGACCTCGATGAACGTCGCCGTGTCGGCCGCCAGGACCAGATCGCAGGCGAACGCCAGATGCGCGCCGATTCCGGCGGCGGTCCCGTTGACGGCGGCGATCACCGGCTTCTCGCAGTCCAGCACGGCGGCGATGAGGCGTTGCGCGCCGAGGCGGATGGTCCGGGCGACGTCCCCGGGGACCCGTTCGCGGGTCTGCGCGGGGGTACCGCGCAGGTCGGCGCCCGCGCAGAAGCCCCGGCCGGTGGCGGTGAGCACGACGGCCCGTACGGCGGGGTCGGCGGAGGCGTCGGCCAGCAGGGCGATGACCCGCTCGCGCTGCTCCCAGGTGACGGCGTTCATGGCCTCGGGCCGGTTGAGGGTGATCCACGAGACGCCGTCGGTGGTGGTGCGGTGGAGGACGGTGGACCGAGGGGCCTCCTGTGCCGGTTCCGCGCTCACCGGCACACCGCCAGCGCGTCCAGCGCCACCGCGCCCTGCCCGCGCCCCAGCACCACCAGCGGGTTGATGTCCAGCTCGGTCAGGTCGTCGCCGAGCTCCAGGGCCATCCGCTGCACCCGCAGCACCACCTCCACCAGCGCGTCCACATCGACGGGCGCCCCGCCGCGCACACCGGTCAGCAACGCCCGGCCGCGCAGCTCGCCGAGCATGTCCCGTGCCTCCTTCTCGCCGAAGGGCGGCACCCGTACCGCCGTGTCGTGCAGCACCTCCACCAGGACCCCGCCGAGCCCGACCGTGACGGTCGGCCCGAAGAGGGCGTCATGGGTGACGCCGACCATCATCTCGACGCCCCGGTCGATCATCTGGCAGACCAGGATGCCGTCCAGGTCGACGGATTCGAACCGGGCGATGTCGGTCAACTCCCGGTAGGCGTCGCGCACCTGGCTGGCGGAGGTGAGGCCCACCTTCACCAGGCCCAGCTCCGTCTTGTGGGCGAGGCGAGGCCCGGAGGCCTTCATCACGACGGGGTAGCCGACCGGCCCGGCCGCCCGGACGGCGCCCGCCGCGCTGGTCACCAGCTGCTCGCGCGGCACCCGGATCCCGTACGCGCGCAGGAGCTGCTTCGCCGCGTGCTCGCTGAGCTGCCGGCCCGGGCGCATCAGGTTCTGCGCCTTGCGGAAGGAGGGGGAGGGGGTGCGCGGGACGTCGTCGAAGGGGGAGCGGTAGCCGGTGGCGAAGTGGTGGTGGTCGAGGTAGGCCTTCACGGCGGTGACGCAGTTGGAGAACGTACGGAAGGTGGCGACGCGGGAGGAGCCGAGGAGCGTGGTGCGGTAGGCGTCCTCGGTGCCCACGGGGGAGCCCCAGATCACACAGACCAGCTTGTCCGTGGCCTCGGCCGCGTCCACCAGGTCCTGGGCGAGGCGGTCGCTCATGGGCGGGAACGGGCCGGTGATCGGACAGATCAGGATGCCTATGGAGGGGTCGGCGAGGATCGCGTCGATGATCTTCCGGCCGCGCCGGTCGCCGACCGGGTGGCCGCCGTTGTCGATGGGGTTGGCGACGTTGAGGTAGCCGGGTATCCAGGTGTGCAGCTCGTCCTGCTTGGCGGGGGAGAGGCTGGGCAGCAGGAGCCCGGCCGCCGTCGCCAGGTCGGCGAAGTGGGCGCCGGTGCCGCCGGAGATGGAATACACGGCGACGCCCTCCGCCCGGGGCGGCCGGGCCCGGGCCAGCAGGGCTGCGGTGTCCTGGAGTTCGTCGAGACCGCCCACCCGGATGACTCCGAACTGCCGCATCGCCGCGTCCACCACCTGGTCCGCCCCGGTCAGCTTCCCGGTGTGCGAGGCGGCTGCCTCGGCCCCGGCCTCCGTACGCCCCACCTTCACCGCCACCACGGGCACCCCGGCGCGGGCGGCCCGGTCGGCGGCGAGCAGGAAGGACCGGCCGTCCTTGAGCCCCTCCACGTAACAGGCGATGGCCCCCACCTCGGGGCGCTGGGCGAAGTACGCGATGAAGTCGGCGGTCTCCAGATCGGCCTCGTTGCCCGTGGGCGCCCAGTGCGAGAGCCGGATGCCCAGCTCCTGGAGGGCGTACAGGGGCCGGCCCTGGTGTCCGGACTGGGTGATGAGGGCGATGGCCGGGCCGTCCAGGTCGTCCCGGAACTCCTCGAAGGCGTTGAGGTTGGTGTTCGGCCCGAGCAGCCGCACCCCGGAGCGCTCCACGGCCGCCGCCAGCCGGGCCTGCGCCACCGCGCCCGCCTCCCCGGTCTCGGCGAACCCGGAGGCGAAGGCCACGGCGAAGGGGACCTCGGCCTCCGCCAGCTCCTCGATCACCGGGAGCGGGTCGGCGACCAGCAGGACCGCCAGGTCGACGGGTTCGGACAGCTCGGCGACCGAGGGGACGCAGGTCCGCCCGAAGACTGCCTCCCGGGCCGGGTGCACCGGGTGCAGCCGTGCCCCGACGCGCTCGGCCCAGGCGATGAGCTGCCGGGTGATGCCGGTGCTGGGGCGCCCCTCGGTGTCGGAGGCGCCGACGACGGCCACGGAGCGCGGCCGGAAGAAGTGGTCCAGGTCGGGCACGGCCAGGTGCAGCGGCCGGCCGCTGACATCGAGCCCGCCCTGCCGCGTGGCGGTGGGCAGGCTGACGACGGAGGCGTGCGGCTCCTCGCCGCAGGCCACCACCCGGGCGCGGAAGTCGGTGGTGAGGGTGCCGTGAGTCGATCCAAGCATCGTTCCGCCACTCCTGCTCGATGGTCCTGCTCGATGGCCCGCCGGCCCGGTGTCCGTGTGGGGCAGGCGCGGTTTGCTGACGCTCTGTCAGGTTACTGAACTGACGACCCGTCAGGAATGGTCGTGCAGGCAAAGGCTCCGGGCGGTGTGGGGCGCGGACCGTCGCTGGTCACCGAGGGGCGCGAAGTGGCGTAAGGTTGGGTTCACCGACGCGGGGTGGAGCAGCTCGGTAGCTCGCTGGGCTCATAACCCAGAGGTCGCAGGTTCAAATCCTGTCCCCGCTACTGATGGAGAACGCCTGAGGCCCGGATCCCCTGGATCCGGGC
>NZ_JBEXSI010000051.1:0-49874 GCF_040613515.1 Streptomyces sp. NPDC006261 | reverse complement strand
TCGGGATGGAGCGCACCACCTACACCGGGGTGAGCGGCATGGAGACCAGTACACGGAGCACCTCGACCGACCAACTCCTCCTGGCGCGCGCCGCGATGAAGGACCCGGTGTTCCGGGAGATCGTGGCCACCCGCACGGTCGAGGCCCCCGGCGCCGGGGTGACGTTCCGCAACACCAACAAGCTGCTGGGGCGCTACGGGGTCATCGGCCTGAAGACCGGCTCGTCCACCCCGGCGGGCGGCAACCTGGTGTGGGCGGCGACGCAGGAGGTCGCCGGTACGCCACGCATGATCCTCGGGGTCGTCCTGCACCAGCGCGCGGGAACCACCCCGGCCGAAGGCAGCGCGGCCGCCCACGAGGCCAGCCGCGCCCTGATCGCGGAGATCCGCTCCACGCTCCCGGACGCGCTGGCTCGCGCCTGAGGTGGGCCCGGTGCACGGTTCATGCCCGGCACGGGACGGCCGTAGCGCCGTGCGCGCAAGGGGAGTTGCTGTGCAGGCGCGTACGCGGCGGGCGAAACCCCGAACGCCGCGTCGGGGGCACAGGGCAAGAAGCTGGTAGCGGGCTGCGGCGGGCAGATCGAGCGCACCTACAGCTCCGCGCTGAACGGCACGTCCACCCACCCGGACTCCGGCGGAGGTGACACCACCGTCTTCGTCCGGCCGCCCCCGGAACCACCTACGGCGGGACCAAGAAGGAATCACCGGCCCGTCCGGGCACGGCCGCACGTCGTCCCGAGCTCAGCTCAGTCCAACTCAGCTCAGCTCAGCTCAGCTCAGGTCGAGGAGTGCGAGTTCCCGCCGTGAGCACACGCCGAGCTTCGGGTACGCCTTGTAGAGGTGGTGCTCGACCGTGCGCCGGCTGAGGAACAGCTGCGCGGCGATCTCCCGGCTGCTGCTGCCGCCCTTGGCGAGCCGCACCATCTGGAGCTCCTGCGGGGTCAGCCGGTCGATCAGGTGGTCCGCCGGCACCCGCCCGGCCAAGCTGCGCTCCCCTGCGGCCCGCAGCTCGGCACCGGCCCGCCGCGTCCAGGGCTCCGCCCGCAGCCGCTCGAACGTGGCCAGGGCGGAACGCAGCATGTCCCGCGCCTCGTTGGGTCGCCGGGCCCGGCGCGGCCACTCCCCGTACAGGAGCTCGGTACGGGCGCGCTCGAAGGGCCGGCCCCCCTTCTCGTGCAGGCGCAGCGCCTGCGCGTACTGCTCCGGCCGGTCGGCGATGAGCGCCCGGCACCTGAGGGCCACCGCCTGCGCCCAGGGGGCCGTGGCGGCGGCCCGCGCCCAGCCCTCGCAGTGGCGTAATGCCTCCTCGGCGCGCTCCGGCTGCCGAGCCGGAGCCCGGGCCGCGCTCAGCGGCTGCGGGGCGCTGGTCCTGCTCGGCGCGCTCCTGGTGCTGACCGTGCCGGGGCTGCCGGCCGTCATCATCGGCTGCGCGCTCCAGGCGCTCGGCACCGCCGGCCTGACCTCCATCGCGATGAGCCTGACGGACTCCCCCCGCTCGATGGGCTTCGTCACCGCCTCGATCGCGGCCTCCTCCGGCCAGGGAGTCTTCGCGGTGCGCTCCACCGAGTCCGTGCCCGACGAGGAACGGCCTGCGGCGATCGGCCTGTTCAACCTCTGCTACCTGCTCGGCGCGGCCTTCGGCCCGGCGACGGTCTCGCTGCTCCAGGAGTGTCGACTACCCCGTAGGCCGTCGCGACAGCGGTTGAACAAGCCTGTCCCAGGCCTGTGAGCCGGACCACACAGCCGGATCCGGGCAGACCCGATGACTTCTTGGCCCGCCACCCGTCATAAAGACAGCACAGCAACAACGACATCCCTCGATCCGACAGACGGGACACCCCATGACCGCCGCCGTGAAGGGCCCTGCCAGCTACTTCCCCTCGATCGAGAAGAAGTACGGCCGCCCGGTCGCCGAGTGGGAGGACCTCATCCGCTCCTCCCCGCTCACCAGACACGGCGAACTGGTCACCTGGCTCAAGACCGAACACGCCCTGGGCCACGGCCACGCCAACGCCCTGGTCGCCCACACCCTCGCCGAGGGCAAGGGCCGGTAGGTACGGGGGACCCGTCCGGCCTCCACGAAGGTCCGGCCGGGTCTCAGAAGGCGTACCGGACGCGCAGCCACGGCGCGTGCTCCGCGATCAGCTCCCGCAGCCGGGCGAGGGCGTCGCGCTTGATGTCCCGGGCGTAGCGGATGTTGAGGGCGCCGTTCTCCGAGCGCTTCGTCTCCTGCGCGTCCGGCTGCCACAGGACCTCCTCGGCCCGGGGGTGCCAGCCGAGGTTGACCTCGTGGAGCTGCTGGTTGTGGGTCAGCATGATGATCTCGGCGGCCGCCTGCGCCTTCACCCGGCCGGGCAGGACGTCGTCCAGCTGGTCCAGCAGCTCGGCCCAGTCCCGCTGCCAGCCGGGCCGCAGCACCACGGGCGAGAGGTTGAAGTGGACCTCGTACCCCGCGTCCAGGAAGTCGGCGGCGGCCGCGATGCGCTCCGCGACCGGGCTGGTACGGAGGTCCAGCAGGCGGGAGTCGTCCGCGGGCATCACCGAGAAGCGAACCCGGGTGCGGCCTCGCGGATCCAGCGCGAGCAGATCAGGATTGACGAACTTGGTGGCGAACGAGGCCTTCGCGGAGGGCAGTCCGCGGAACATCGCAATGAGGTCGGCGGTGTTGTCGCAGATCAGGGCGTCGACGGAGCAGTCGCCGTTCTCACCGATGTCGTACACCCAGGAGTGCGGGTCGCACTGATTGGGCTGCCGCTTGGGCCCTTGGGCCCGTACATGCCGTCGTACGTGGGCGGTGATCGCCTCGATGTTGGTGAACAGGGTGATCGGGTTGGCGTACCCCTTGCGGCGCGGAACGTAGCAGTACGCGCAGGCCATGGCACAGCCGTTGGAGGCGCCGGGGGCGATCCAGTCGGCCGACCTGCCGTTGGGCCGGGTGGTGAGGCTCTGCCGGACGCCCAGGACCAGGGTCTGCGACTTGATCCGGGTCCAGCGGGCGATGTTGCCGTCGTTGCCGTGGAGGGAGGGGATGCGCCAGTGGCCAGGCACCTCGGTGACGGGGATGCCCGGCAGCCTCGCCAGGATCTGCCGGCCGCGCGGGGAGGCGAGCGCGGCGGGCTCCGCGTAGACCTCCCGTACGTTCAGCATCCGGCGGGCCTGCGGACTGTCCCGGAACCCGCCGCCACGGTCCGGCTGGTCGGCGGGAACGGTGTCGTCCCAGTCGAAGAGCGCCTGCTGCTCGGGCTGGTCGGGAGGCCGGTTCACGGCGTCGACCCTACGGCGACGGCCGGGCGGAACGAGGCGACGGGCCCGCGACGGAGTGTCGCCGTACGCACACGGGCGGAGGCTGCCAGCATCGATGGAGGCTGCCGGCATCGACGGGGCCGGACACCGGACGCGAGAGGCGGCCCCCCATGGCACCACGCCCCCACTGGCTGTTCGGGGACCAGCTGGGCCCGCACTTCCTCGACCCGCGCCACGGTGGCCCGGACGACCGGGCCCCGATGGTCATGATCGAGGCGCGCTCGGTGCTGCGCCGGCGCCGCTTTCACCGGGCGAAGGCGCACCTGGTCCTCTCGGCGATGCGGCACCGCGCCGCCGAGCTGGGCGACCGGGTCACCTATGTCCGGGCCGAGACCTACGCCGAGGGCCTGGAGAAGGTACGGGGACGCCGAGCATCGAGCCCCCTGACGGTCTGCCACCCCACCTCGCGCCGGGCGCTGGAATTCGTGAGCGGGCTGGAGGGCGTGGAGGTCCTCCCCGCGAAGGGCTTCCTGGTGAGCCACGACGACTTCGCCGAGTGGGCCGGAAGAAGCGAAGGCAAGGGCAGCGGGCAGTCCCTCCGGCTGGAGGGCTTCTACCACTGGGTGCGCGAGCGGCACGACCTGCTCATGGACGGCGACCACCCGGCCGGCGGACGGTGGAACCTGGACCACGACAACCGCGAACCCCCGCCCCGCGGGCAGGAGACCCTCGACGTGCTGGGCCCCTGGCGGCCGAGCGAGGACGACATCGACGAGGAGGTCCGCCGCGACCTCGACCGCTGGGAGCGCGACGGCGACGTCTCCTTCGTCGGCCGGGACGGCCCGAGGCGCTTCCCCGCCACCCGGCGTGAGGCCCGCTCCGCGCTGAGGCACTTCGTCGCCCACCGGCTGGCGGGTTTCGGCCGCCATGAGGACGCGATGCTGGCGGCCGACCCGGTGATGAGCCACAGCCTCCTCTCCGCATCCCTGAACCTCGGCCTCCTGGACCCGGCGGAGTGTGCGGAGCTCGCCGAGCAGGCGTACCGCTCGGGTGACGCGCCCCTCAACAGCGTCGAGGGGTTCGTCCGCCAGATCGCGGGCTGGCGCGAGTACGTGTGGCACCTGTACTGGCACTTCGGCGAGGACTACCGCCACCGCAACGCCCTGCGTCACAACACCCCGCTGCCGGACTGGTTCCTCGACCTGGACGCCGACGCGGTCACCGCCAACTGCCTGTCCACGGTCCTCGCCCAGGTACGGGACACCGGCTGGACCCACCACATCCCCCGCCTGATGGTGCTCGGCAGCCGCGCCCTCCAGGACGGCTGGGACCCGGCGGCCGTCACCGACTGGTTCCACCGCTGCTTCGTCGACGGCTACGACTGGGTGATGCTCCCGAACGTGGTCGGCATGTCCCAGTACGCCGACGGCGGCATGATGACGACCAAGCCGTACACCTCGGGCGGCGCGTACATCAACAAGATGAGCGACTTCTGCGCCCCCTGCGCCTACCGCCCCGACCACCGCACCGGCGAGGAGGCCTGCCCGTACACCGCCGGTTACTGGTCCTTCCTCCACCGCCACCGCACCCGCCTCGCCGCCAACCACCGCACGGCCCGCGCGGTGAAGGGCCTGGACCGGCTCAGGGACCTGCGGGAACTCCTCGACACGACGGCGGAGCGGGGCGACGCGCCCCCCTGATCAGGGCCTGACGCCCAGCGCCCCCCGATCAGCCCTCTTCGGGCTTCCACCCCCACGCGTTCGGCCAGTGCCGTGATCAGGCGTTCGTGCTCGGGCAGGTGCATCAGCACGAACCGCGCGTGGACGAGCTGGAACCGGCCGGGGGCGAGCTGGAACCGGCCGGGGGCGAAGTCCGCGCCCGTGATGTCGGCCTCGTGTACCTCCAGCCCCGGGACGGACCGCTCACCGAGGAACCGTACGTCGCGGTCCACGGCGAGCACGCTCGCCACCCCCGCCTCTTCCAGCAGTCGACGGGAGACCGTACCGGTGCCGGCGCCCACGTCGGGGCAGTGCCATCCCGGGCCCGCCCCCAGCGCCCGCAGCCGCGCCATGGCGATGTCGTCGTAGGCGGGGGCCCCGAAGTCGATGCGCTCGCCTTCGCCCGCCGCTTCGGGGCTGAAGAAGGACTGGCCGTAGCGGCTTTCGTGGGCGTGGCGGCCTTCGTCGCCGGATGCCACGTTTCATGCGGCCCTCGGCACGAGGCCGGAGCAGCGGTTCGCCGAACGGTTTCATGACCGGGCCCCTCCACGCGGCGGTGCGGTGCCGGGCGCCCTGCCCCGAGGCCGGCGCCCAGGTCATCCTCCACCGGACGCCGTCCGTACGGCCGAGGCGCGCCGTCCCGGAGCCGATCGGCCCGAGGGGCGCCCGCGGCTGCGTGCCCACCTCTGCCACCGCTCAGCGCAGCGCGCTCCGCCGCTGCCACTCGGCCCACGAGAGGTTCCACGCGCCGAAGCCGTTCCCGGGGTCGACCACGCCCTTGGTGTCCTTGCCGGTGATCTCGAACGGGTCGCCCGGCCGCACCTGCGCGTAGAACCAGGCCGCGTCCGCGTCGCTCATCCCTATGCATCCGGAACTCCGGTTGGCCCTGCCGAGGTGCTGGGCGTTCCACGGGGCGGCGTGCGCGTACATGCCCGACCAGGTCAGCCGCATCGAGTGGTCGACCATCTTGTCGTAGGCGTCGGCGAGGCCCACCGTCTCGGAGTTCATGTTGATCGTGCCCTCCTTGGCCATGAGCACGGCGGTCCCGCGCCACGAACGCTTGTCACCGCCGGGTGTGCCGCCGGATACCGGTATGCGGCGGACCGTCTTCCCGTCGCGTACGAGAGAGAGCCGATGGCGGTCGAGGTCGACCTCGACGATCTGGCGGTCGCCGATGGTGAAGGCCGTCGTGTAGTCGCGTACGAACCAGCCGCCGGCCGCTCCCGAGTCGGTGCCGTTCAGCTCGGCCTTCAGCGTGACCTCGGTTCCGGGCTTCCAGTACGTCCTGGGCCGCCAGTCCACCCGGTCCCGGCCCGACCAGTCGCGTATCCAGCCCCAGGAGCCCTCGGTGTCGTTCGAGGTGGTGATCCTGAGCTGCTTCTCGACCTCGGCCCGGTTCTTGACCGGGTGGTCGAAGACCAGGGAGACCGGCTGGGCGATGCCGACGGTCCCGCCGGTGCCCGGTCGCCAGTCCACCTTGTTGACCTTGTCCGCCGGAGCCGTGGTGAAGCCGGCCTTCGTGCTCCTGGCGGTGCCGCCCGCGGTGCGGGTCGCCGCAGTCACGGTGTACGCCGTGCCAGGTACGGCGTTGCGGTCGGAGACCCAGAACCGGCCGTCGGCGGCGGCCTTGCCGGCGAGCCGGTGGCCCTCGGCGTCGGTGACGGTCACCGAGGTGAGGCGGCCGCCCGTGGCCGTGACCCGTACGGGTACACCGGCCCGGGCCTTCGCTCCCGCAGGCGTGACGGCGACCGTGACGGGGCGATCGTCGGGGCTCGGCGTCACCTTGGTGACCGGGGCGCCGGGGGAGGCGCTCGACGAGCAGGCGGCGAGCGGCGCCAGCAGGGCGGCCACGACGGCGGCCCGGGCGCGGGCATGGGCGAGTACACGTATGCGGGACAACAGGACCTCCGGAAGAGCCACGAGAGCCAAGAGAGTGCATGAGCGCGGACGAGCGCCGCGAGAGCGGTCCGAGTCGGCGACGTTGTGACTGTAGAGCCGGAGAACCCGAGGTCAGACGCTACGGAGCAGTGTGACGGCGACTGGTGAGCAACGGTCATCGTCCGGTCACATTCATCGCGCGGAGCGGTCATGAACCGCTGTGAGCATCCTCTGCATCCCCGAGAAAGGCCCGGGGAGCCGTCCCCGAGACAGGTCCGGGGAGAAGGAGAGGCCACACACCGTGTCAGCGCTGCTCGTGCCTTCGTCATCCAGCCCCGTACGCCCCAGCCGGGACCCGAACCGGGACCAGAACCGGGACCCGAACCGCGACCGGGACCAGAACCCGGACCGGGACCAGAACCGGAACCGGAACGTGGTCCTGCGGCCCATCACCGCGAAGACCTACCGCGCCTTCCTCGCCTCCCCGCACGGCCAGGCCCTCGGCGCCGGTTTCCTGCAGTGCCCGTCCTGGGCCGAGGTCAAGGAGGGCTGGCGCGCCCAGCTGCTCGGCTGGGGCCCGGACCCGGAGGCGGGCGAACTGACCGGCGTGGCCCTGGTGTTGCTCCGGCAGTTCCCCGGCACCCGTAAATACTTCGCCTACCTCCCGGAAGGTCCCGTCGCCGACTGGAGGGATCCCGGCATCGACGGCTGGCTCGCCCCGCTGCTGGAGCACCTGCGGCGCACCGGCGCCTTCGCCGTACGCATCGGCCCGTCACCCGCCTACCGGCGCTGGAGCGCCGCCCTGCTCAAGCCGCTCACCGGCCCGGGGCGACGCCTGGGCGACGTCCTCGCCAGTGAGGTCGACCCGCTCGGCACCGCCGTCGCCGAGCGGCTGCGGGCCCGGGGCTGGCTCCGCTGCGGTGACGCGGCCGGCGGGGACGGAAACGCGGGCGCCGGGGGCGGGGACGCCCAGCCACGGCACGTCTTCCATGTGCCGCTCGCCGGACGCACCGCACAGGACCTGTGGTCCGGGCTCAACCAGGAGTGGCGCCGCAATGTGCGACGGGCCCGGAAGGAGGGTGTGGAGGTGGTGGTGGGCAGCGCGGCGGATCTCCCCGAGTTCTGCCGGCTGCTCGCCGTCACCGAGCGACGCGACGGCTTCCGGCTCGGCCGCTCGCTCGCCTACTACGAGCGCCAGTACGCCGCGCTGAACGCCGAGGAACCGGGCCGGATGAAGCTGTACCTGGCGCGCCACCAGGGCGAGATCCTGGCCGCCCACACGATGATCACGGTGGGCCGCCGGGCCTGGTACCAGACCGGCGCCTCGGCCGACCACCGCCGCGAGGTCCGGCCCTCCAACGCGCTGCAGTGGCGGATGCTGCTGGACGCCCACGCGCTCGGCGCTGACGTCTACGACATGCGCGGGGTACCCTCCACTCTCGATCCGGAGGAACGTGCGTACGGATTGTTGCGGTGGAAGCTCGGCACCGGGGGCCAGGTCGTCGAGACGTTGGGGGAATGGGAGAGGCCGGTGGGCGGCAGCGCCAACCATGCGCTTCACCGTGCCTTCCAGGCTTACCTGAAGCACCGATGAAGCAGCCGCCACCCCGGAGCTGACCACTATCACTACCACTACGCACACCACCGCCACCGCCACCACCGGAACCACCCCCAGGGAGAATGGCCGATGCCCCGCGTGCTCCTCATCGAGGACGACCCCGCCGTACGCGAGGGGGTCGAACTCGGCCTGCGCCGTCGCGGCCACGACGTACGGGCGGCCGCGACCGGCGAGGACGGCCTCGCCGCGCTGGCCGAATTCCGCCCCGACCTGCTGCTGCTGGACCTGATGCTGCCCGGAATGAACGGCGTACAGGTCTGCCGTCAGGTCCGCGAGCACAGCCAGCTGCCGATCATCATGCTCACCGCGCGCGGCGACGACTTCGACGTGGTCGTCGGCCTGGAGGCAGGCGCCGACGACTACATCGTCAAGCCCGCCCGCCCCGAGGTGATCGAGGCCCGGATCCGTGCCGTACTGCGCCGAATGGACGACAGTGGACCGGGCCGCCCGTCCATCGAGGTGTACGGCGAACTCACCGTCGACCGGGTCGGGCTGACGGTCACCAAGGCGGGCCGGCCGCTGTCGCTCGCCCCCTCGGAGCTGCGGCTCCTGCTGCACCTGTCCGCCGCTCCCGAGCAGGTGTTCAGCAGGCAGCAACTCCTGGAGAGCGTCTGGGAGCACACGTTCCACGCCGATGCCCGGCTGGTCGACGCCTGTGTCGCCCGTCTGCGCGGCAAGATCGAGCCCGAGGCCGGCAGCCCCCGCTACGTCCAGACCCTGCGGGGCTTCGGCTACCGCTTCGGCCCACTGTGATCACCAAGTCCCGCAGCGGCGGGAGCACGGCAGTGGGCGAAGGAAGGAGCACGGGCCCCGACGAACGGTCGCGGATCCGGGCGTTCGGCCTGCGCACGCGTCTGCTGGCCGCCTTCCTCCTGGTCGCCGTCGTCAGCGCGGGCACGACATCGGCGCTGACCTACCGCGAGGCCCGCAACGCGCTGCTGAAGACCGCCCAGGACACGGCGGTCTCCACGTTCCGTGAGCAGGTCCAGCAGACGGGCTTCGGCCTGCCCGTCCAGGGGGAGGGGCTGGAGGAAATCCTGCGCGACCTCGCCCGCAAGGGCAAACCGCGCCCCTGGGTGGTGTTCGCCGAGTACGGTTCCGTCCGCGCCTCCTCCGGCGAGAACCCCGTCTCCACCGTCATCACCCCCGAACTGCGCCGCGCCGCGCGGGCCAACCCCTACGGCGGCTTCGAGCGGGTCGTCAAGGACGGCGTCCCCTACCTGACGATCGCCATGCCCACGGTCTTCAGGACCGGCCCGTACAGCACGCTCCCCAGCGGGCTCGTCCTGTACGCCGTCATGAGGATGACCGACGAGCAGATCAACGTCGACGCCCTCCTCACCGCAGCCCGGGACGGTGCCCTGCCCGGCCTCGCCGTCGCGCTGGTACCCGGCCTGATCGCCGCGCGCAGTGTGCTGCGCCCGGTGCGGGAACTGCGGCGGGCGGCCAGGAGCATGGGCAGCGGCCGCCTGGACACCCGGATAGCGGTACGCGGCAACGACGAACTCGCTGATCTGGCCGCCACCTTCAACGAGTCGGCGGCCCAACTGGAGGCTTCGGTGCGTGGTTTGCGCGAGGCGGAGGCGCGCGCCCACCGCTTCGCCTCCGACGTCTCGCACGAACTGCGCACCCCCCTCGCCGGCATGCTCGCCGTCACCGAGGTCCTCGACGAGGACGCGGACCGCCTGGACGCCGACACCGCCCGGGCGGTCCGGCTGGTCAGCGCGGAGACCGGAAAGCTCGCCGTACTCGTCGAGGACCTGATGGAGATCTCCCGCTTCGACGCCCGTGCGGCCGAGCTGAACGCCGACGAGGTCGATGTGGCCGAGGCGATCCGCAAGACCCTCCAGAACCGGCACTGGAACGAGGACGACCGGGTCCACGCCGAACTCCCCCCCGGCATCAGGGCCCGGCTCGACCCGCGCCGCTTCGACGTCGTGATCGCCAACCTGGTCGGCAACGCCCTGCGGCACGGCGGCGGGCCGGTCACGGTACGTCTGCGCGCCGGGGAACGCCCGGCGGGAACGCCCGTACTGATCACCGAGGTGGCGGACCGCGGCCCCGGCATCCGCCCCGAATCGATCCCGTACATCTTCGACCGCTTCTACAAGGCCGACGCGGCCCGTACCCGCTCGGCGGGCAGCGGCCTGGGACTGGCGATCACCCAGGAGAACGTGCGCCTGCACGGCGGAACGATCCGTGCGGGGAACCGATCCGACGGCGGTGCGGTCTTCACCGTGGAGATCCCGCTCCATGCCGGGGAGGCCACCGAATGAGACGAACGCGGGCACACCGACGCGCGGCGGCCCTCGCCGCCGCGGCCGCCGTACCGCTGCTGGGCGGCTGCGGCATCCAGGAGACCGACCCCGTCGAGGCGGGCGGACCCGCGACCGTCGAGGCCTTCTACAACCGCAACGACGACATGATGCTCTTCTTCCGCACCCCCGACGGAGGGCTGAACCCCGTGCTCAGGACGGTCAGGCCGTCGGCCGGCTTCGGCGGCGACTACGTCGGGTCGGGCCCCGACACAGCACCCGGCCCGCCGCCGACGGAGAAGACCGTCATGGCCCTGCTGGCCGGCCCGGGCCAGGAGGACCGGGCCGCCGGCCTGACCACGGCCCTTCCTGCCGCCCGTCCCGGCACGGCAGTCACGGTGGAGACGGCCCCCGGCGGTACGGTCACGACGAACCTGCCCTTCCCCCTGAAGGAACTGAACACCACCGCTCTACGCCAGCTGACCTGCACGATCGCCTACAGCCAGGCCGCCGACGGCAAGGTCGTGGTGAAGCTGACGGGCCAGGACGGGGCGTCGAGTTCCGACACCTGCCTGCCATGAGCCGCCCTCACTGCTCTCGCCGCGCCGCTCCCTCCTGCAGGTATGCGGAGACCATGGCGAGGTCGTCGGCGATGTCCAGCACGCCGTTGAGGTCGGTGGTCGGAGTGGAGGCGCCGTTCACGCCGGCGAAGAAGACGTCGAAGCGGCCGTTGCCCTTGTCCAGGTAGCCGGCGA
Source organism: Streptomyces sp. NPDC006261 (assembly GCF_040613515.1). Lineage (NCBI taxonomy): Bacteria > Bacillati > Actinomycetota > Actinomycetes > Kitasatosporales > Streptomycetaceae > Streptomyces > Streptomyces sp. NPDC006261. The sequence goes on along the minus strand of NZ_JBEXSI010000051.1, from coordinate 38,408 downwards.
TCGTGATGGCGCCGACAGCCAGGCGGTCGTTGAGCGCGTCCAGCCCCACGGCGGCGCCGGTCTTGGCGAACACCTTGCCGCGCGCGGGACAGTCGGTGCAGTTGCCGGCCAGCAGGCCGTCGACGCCCAGGATGGGCAGCGCGTTCCGGAAGACCTCCGCCTCGGGCGTGCGATGCCAGTGACTCAGCAACTGCACCACGGCCTTGGGCGTGGTCCGGTCGACGGGGTTCCCGCCGCGGCCGTCCAGGAGTTGGACCTGCTTGCGGTCGACGCCCGCGCGTTCCAGGAAGCCGGCCAGCACGGGGAAGCCGTCCATGCAGTCCTTGCTGCCGGCCGCGACCGCCATCAAGCAGATGGTGAGGTTGCCGCCCAGGTTGTGGCTGACCTTGAAGATGAGCTTGGCGTACTGGGCGTACGGCGGGGAGGTGAACAGAGCCACGCGCGGCCGGCCCTCGTACGAGCCGGGGAGTCGGCCGACCGGGTTGGCGCCGGTCGGGTGCGCGGTCACCTCCACCCCGGCCCGCCCCAGCGCCTCGATCAGCGCGGTGCGCCCGAAGGCCGCCGGGTCGGTGATGGGCGACACCTTCAGAGCCGGTCGGGAACCGGCCGCGATGGTGCCGGACAGCTGGATTCGGGTGCCGTTGCCGGAGGCCGTGACTTCGATGTCGGTCGGCTCACCCGCCGCCACCGTCCGTACGGTCGACGTGACCCGGTACGGGGCGACCTTCGGCCGCCAGTCCAGTTGCGCGGGCGCGCCGGGGCGGGCGCCAGGGGTGGTCAGCAGGTCGATGAGATTGTCGTTGATGATCAGCGGGGTCGGGGTGGGGTCGAAGACCGGCTCGGGCTGGAAGAGCCGGTCGTCGACGATCACATCCCCTTCCACGCGGGTGATGCCGGAACGCCGCACCTGCTGTGCGATCCGGTTGATCCCGGCGAGCGGGTTCTGCGGCGTGAGCGTGGCGCCGGGGAAGTCATTGGCGTACGTGTGGTCGAGGTCGGTGTAGTCGACCGTGCCGTCGGGGCGGGTCCTGCCGCCCAGCGTGAGGTCGCCCTGGGCGACGAGGCCGAGGTCGCCCTTCAGCGTGCCTCCGCTGCGCTCGCCGACCGCGTAGACCGGCGTCCTGAAACGGTGGTCGGCGCCGAGGGTGTCCCACGCGCCGGAGGTGCCGAACAGCTTGGCCACCGACCCGGGGATGAAGAACTGCTCGGCGAACCGGCTGTGGACGACCCGACCGGTGTCCGGATCCTGCTGGAGCAGGCCCCACTGGGCGTTGCGGTAGTCCGGCTTCCGCATGATGTCCGTGATCCGCGGGTCGAGCCGGCCGGAACCGCCGTCGGGCGACGAGACCGCCTGGGCCGCCTCGCCCGACGTCAGGGCCAGGAGCAGCAGGGCACAGCACCCTGCGACAACACGGCGCCGAAAGGGTCCGGATCTCTCTCCTCGCATGCCGATACGCACCGTTCGTCTCTGCGGTTTCCTGTCCATGGGGTCAGGTATGGACCCCGGCGGACACCGGATACGGGCGGCGCGAACGGGTGTCACCCGAACGGCACGGTGTATTCGTCGCAATGCGCGGGAGCGCCCGGACAGGCGGGGCGGCCCACAGGGTCGCCGGAATGATCGGTTACCTCGCCGCGTGTGCCGCCTTCGTCGTTCTGGCCCGCCCGTTCGCCGCCGCGGGGTCTGTGGGGCTGGGCCGTGGCCTCGCGCCTGATACCCGTGGCTGTCCTGGCGGTGCATGGCCTCGGCCGCCTCGGTCCTGGCATGCACCGCCGGTTCCGGCCACGGCCTGCTGTGGCTGAGCGCGGTGACGGCTCGGCTGATCGGCGCCCCGGCCGGCCGTCAGCCGACTGCCGTGCCCGTGTGCGCCCCCCGCCGCACCGTGACGGCGCGCAGGACCGTGCAGCCGAGGAGGCCGCCGATGGTGTTGGCGATCAGGTCGTTGACATCGACGGCGCGACCGTTGGCGAAGACGATGTACTGGATCAGTTGGACGGCTTCGATGCCCAGGCTGATGAGCGCGCTGGCCAGGACGGTGCGGCCGCGGTTGAGCCGGGGGAGGAGCAGCGGCAGGACGAGCCCGAGCGGCATGAACATGATCACATTGGCGTACCCAGGCTCGCGGCTCCGGCGGAGCCGGGGAGGAGCGTCATGACACCGGCCACCACCGCCGCGGCCGACAGTCCTACCGCCACTGTTCGGCGACGCCGGCTGAGCCGGTGCAGGCCCTTCATGATTCTCCTCGGGGGTCGCGGGTCACCATGGGTGCCGTGATCGTGCGGGCGTGTCGCGTCATTTTGAGAAGCCTTCATCCGGAGATACGTCAAGGGGGAAGGAAGTCGGGGAACCTGCCACGCCGGCACGTCATGGTGAGCGGCGGGAAGGGCACCCCACGCAATGGAGGCCTCCGGGCCCGGGGTCTCGTAACAGAAAAGTCGCGCTGTCCGGAGGATCGCTCAGTGATGCATCTCGCGGGCAGAAAGCGTTATGCCGAGCCCCGCGGTCTGGTCGTCGCTGTGGGAAAGGCGCCGCCACCAGCGAAGGTTCTCGGAGTGGCGGCAGCCGTTGCCGATACGGATCGAAGCTGGATCACCGGATCACATGCTCAAGGAGCGGGGTTCTCAGGCCCCGGTCCTGCGCACGATGAAGGAAGCCTGGCCGGCGAAGGCCCGAGTGCCGTCGGAGCCATCGAGCCAGACGCCACCGTCGCGGTGGCGGATGACCGATCCCGGATAGTTGTGCGCGTGCAGGGTCACTGATCCGGCGACTGCCCCGGGGCGCGGACAGAAGGTGGCGTCTTCACGGAACAGCCCGCTGCCGTCGTTGCCGCTCAGCTGGAGCCTCAGGTCACGATGGCGCAGATAGCGACCGTCGGCGGCGCGGAAGGTGACGCACCGTGTGTCGGCCAGCCCCCCGATCACCGTGAAGGTGACCCGCTGCCGTGTCTGCGCGCTGCTGGACGCGGAGACCCGGCCGAGCGTCGCGAAGTCGCCGGCATACGTGAGGTACAGCGCGGGCTGGTCCACGGACTCCAGCGACTGTGCGCCCAGCGGAACACTGCCTGCGGCGGCGGACGGACTCACCGGAGGTGGTCCGGCCGACGTGGTGGTGCGCGACGGGATCGGCGTGGGAGTGCCGGCCGTGGGGTGGCCGACCGTAGGAGTGGCGATGACGCCGGGCTCCCGATGCGCCGGTTCGGGCCAGGTCGCGTAGGTGGCGGCCCCGGAGATGAGAACCGCGCCGGTGGCGAGACTCACCAGCTGGTGAGCGGTCACCGCGTGGAGTTTGCCGATCAGCGCGCTGTGCAGACTCCCTCCCGCCGTCGCCGTGCCGGCGGCGACGTGTGCCGTGGCCACCCCGGCGGTGCTCGCGGTTGTACCCGACAGCAGGCCCTTGGCGGCCAGCGCGGCGATGAGTCCGGCCGGGACGGTCAGCGTCGCGAGGCTGAGGAGCAGTAGTTCGGCCGGAACCCGTTCTGTCGTCGTCGCCATGCAGACCGGGCAGCCGCGGGTGTGCCGCGCGATGCGCTTGCGCCATACCGATGCGGGGAGACCGTCCCAGCCGACGATGGTCTCGTCCAACTGCGGACAGCGTGGGTCGGACTCCAGCGCGGCGACGATCGCCCGGCTCAGTTCCAACTGCTCGCGCATGCGTTGCAGGCGTACTCCGACGTGGGCGACGGTGAGGCCCGTCGCGGCGGCGATGTCGTCACGGCTCAGCGAGCCGGCGCGCTCCTGCCACCACAGCGAGGAGAGCCCGTTGGTCCTCGTCGAGCCACCGGCCGGCTTCGACGGCCTGCCGGCGCTCGTCCGACAGATGCAGACGCAGGATCGTGACGTCCTCAAATGCGGCACCGGCGTCCGGTATCCGGCGTGCCTCGTCGATGACCGTGGTTCGGCCGGCGAAGGTGCGTTGCCGGTGCCAGTGGGTATTGATCTGGCGGAGCGTGATCGACACCAGCCAGGACCGGAAGCTCTCCGGGGCACGCAGGGCAGGCAGGTCGCGCACCACGCGCAGCAGGGTTTCCTGGACGACGTCGTAGACGTCGGCGTGTCCGCTCAGCGCTCGCCCGACGATGTTGTAGACCAACGGCAGGTAGGCGGCGATCAGCTCCTCGCGCGCCCGATCGTCACCGGCCTGCGCCGCGACGACCAACCCCGCGTGCTCCGCATCCATGAGCCCCATTCCCACCTCCCTCAGGGGAGCGGTCTTCCCTCAGGGAAGCGATCCGCCGAGTACGGCGCCTCACCTTAGCTTGACTCTGTCAGGGGTCTTGGAGTGGTTGAGGTCAGGTGCCTCGGTCAGGGCCACTCCACGCGGTCCTCCCACGAGGAACGCGAACCCTTGGTCCTCAGGACGCGTTCCCCTTCCGTCACGAACAGCGATGTCCGCCTCTGTCCTGACGTCGCATGAGGTCCCGTATGGCACGCGAATGGCACGCGGACCCCGAGAGGTCCAGATAGCAATGCACCACCAGGCCGCTGACCTGCGGGTGCATGGAAGAGCGGGTGACGAGAATCGAACTCGCGCTCTGAGCTGCTTGGGGATCAGCGGTGCTTGAACGGCTCTGGTGGATCTGACCTGCATTTTTGGCCGAGGCGGGCAAGGTGGGGGTGAGTCTCTGGGCACCGGGCTTCGGTGAGACCGGGAGGAGAGGAAGGTTGGCGAGGCGTAGCTTCGGCGCCCGGGGCCCGCCCCGAAACGGCCCGGGGCCCGGCGGGCAGGCGGATGCCGTCCTGGTCCGGGGCGGACCGGTCGGCTTCGCAACCCCGAGCTACCAAGAGGCCCTGTTCGAAGACGAACTGGTCCGCCGGAGCCCCTGCGCCATCCGCGGTGCTTTCGCCTGGAGGCGGGATATGGGCTGCCAACCGCCCGCGTCCGTTCCGAACGCGACGAGAAGCGGCGGTCCGGGTGCCGCAGCGGCCGCTCAGAGGTGACCGTCCAGGAACTGCCGTACCTCATCGATGGTCATAGGCCCCGTGCCGTGCGCCACCGCCGCTCCCTCCTTCAGCAGGAGGCAGGACGGAGCTCCGGTGATCCCGTGTCGCTCGGTTGCCGCCGGGCAACGCGTGATGTCGGTGCGGACGACCGTCAGGCGGCCCGCGTAGTCGGCGGCGATGTCGCCCACGACGACATCCATCACCCGACAGGGCTCGATTGCCTTGGGCCATGCCCCGGTGAAGTAAGCGAGAACCGGAACCTCGCTTCTCCCGAGGATGAAATCGAACTCCGCGTCCTCACGAGGCCGGTGAACCAGTTTTGTCATGGGAGCTCCTGACCTCACGTTTCGTACTCCGTCCCATCCTCCCTCGCGCGGTGTGCCAGGTCGGCCCCGGCCGGTCGTCCGACCGGCTGCCAGCAGGAAGGCACGGGCCGCCGCAGGACGGCGGTGCCCGTGGGGCGAGCGGCCGGCCCCTTGCCACGACGACCGGAAAGCCGTTTCCCAGGTCATAGCGGCTTGGCACCGGACACGAGCACGATCTCCGGACGCTCGCGGACGCGGCGGTAGACGGGTGACGCGTCAGCTGACCCGGAGGCCGACCGCCAGCGTCAGTTCAAGGACCCGGTGTGGTGATGCGAGATCGGGAAACAGCTCCCGGAGCTGCGACATCCGGTATCGGACCGTCTGGGGATGGACGAACAACGCCGCCGCGACCTCGTCCCGTCTGCCCTGGTGCAGCAGCCACGCCCGCAACGTCTCCTCCAGCCGTCGTGCGGTTGCGGGAGGCAGGGTCTGCAACGGTGCGAGGGCTCGGGCGCGCAGGTCTGCGAACGCGTCCGCGTCGGCGCTGAGCACCAGGTCGGGCAGGTGGTCCTCGGTGTCGCGAATGTCAGAGGAAAGGGAGCGCGCGCGTAGGGCTCGTGCGTACGAGGCGGACGCGTGGGTCCATGGCCGGGCCGGGCCGACCACGGCGGCGCGGTCGGTCAGCTGCCGTAGGAGACGTGATCGGTCGGCATCGGGGACGAGGAGCACACCGGTGGCATCCGGCAGATCGTCGAGGACGAGGGTGCTCGGGTCGAGTGTCCGGTAGGCAGGCCGGGCCTGGGCGGCGGGCAGCAGGACGGCGGTCAGCGAAACCGGAGGCTGCCACCGGGCCCGCTGGCCGGAGGCCAGCAGCACGTCCGGGCTCGCACCGGCGAGGAGGTCGCGGGCCAGGTGTTCCAGGTGGCGCTCGTGGGCTCTGCCCCGGGCGGCCAGTTCGTCGGCGTGGCCCGCGGCGCTCGCGGCGGAGAGCTCGTCGATGTAGGCGAAGGTCAGCTCGGCGAACTTTGCGACCTCGGCGGCGGGCAGACCCGCGGGTACGGCCCCCGCTGCCAGACATCGCCAGGCGACCCGGGCGCCGACGCGGTAGGCGCTGAGCAGGGCATCCATCGAACGGCCGTCGCGCACCTCGCCGCGGCCCAGCTCGTAGGCGGCGTCCCCGGCGTCGCCGCCTGTGGCGTTCCCGCTCGCAAGGTCCAGGTAGTGCCCCAGGGCGGTGCGGACGGCTCTGCGGATGGTGGCGCCCATGCGGCCCGACAAGGCATGGGCGTAGGGAGGAACCTCGTCGATGATCGCCCGGACGACTTCGTCGGCGGTGGTCTTCAGTGCCGCCCGAAGCGCGGTGACCGTCGTCTCGTCCAGGGTCAGTTCGCTGGCCCTCCGCATTGCATAGCTCATTCTTTGTTCCCTGCGAACAATTCAGCCGACCAGATTTACGTCCTGTGGTCAGGACTTTACGCCTAGAGGCGCAGCAAGCTGGAGTCATGACGAGTGGAGCCCTCCGCAGTAGGGCGTGGAAACTACTGGAGATGGTCACGACGCCGCTGCTGCCGTCGGACTACCTCGACCTGGTCAGCCCGCTGCGTGCGGGCGCTGACCTGTGTGGGCGCGTCGAGGCCGTGCACTACGAGACCGATGACGCCGCGACTGTCGTGATCAGGCCGGGGCGCAGCTGGCGCGGCCACACAGCCGGCCAGTACGTGAGGATCGGGGTCGACGTCGACGGAGTGCGCCTGTGGCGTGCCTACTCCATCACCTCGCCGACGAACCGCCAGGACGGCCGCATCACGATCACCGTGAAGGCGATCCCGGACGGCAAGGTCAGCAATCACCTGGTCCGCAGGGCGAAACCGGGCACGCTGATCCAGCTCGACCAGGCGACCGGTGACTTCGTCCTGCCGCGGGCCAAGCCCGCCAAGGTGCTCTACCTGACGGCCGGCAGCGGCATCACGCCCGTGATGGGCATGCTGCGCGACACCGAACTCGACGACGTCGTCATGGTCCACTGTGCGCCACAGCCTCAGGACGTGATCTTCCGCGAGGAACTGCACAGCCTGGTCGTGGACAAGAAGCTTCGGCTTGCCGAGGTGCACACCGACACCGACGGCAAGCTCGACATCGCCCGTCTCCAGGAACTCGTGCCCGACTGGGCCGAGCGCGAGACCTGGGCCTGCGGGCCCGCAGGTCTGCTCGACGCCGCCGAAGAGCACTGGACCGAACAGGGCGTCCAGGAACGCCTGCACACCGAACGGTTCCGCGCCGGGATCATCGTCGCCGGCGAGGGCGGCGAGGTCACGTTCAGCGCCACCGGCAAGACCATCGACGCTGACGGCGCCACGCCGTTGCTCGACATCGGCGAGGAGGGCGGCGTGCTCATGCCCTCCGGGTGCCGTATGGGCATCTGCTTCGGCTGCGTCACGCCGCTCAAGGCCGGCGCTGTCCGCGATCTGCGTACCGGCGAGATCACCGAGGCCGAGCCGGGCGTCCTCATCCAGACCTGTGTGTCCGCCGCGGCGGGCCCCTGCGACATCGAACGGTAGGAGCACCTTGACCGCCATCGACCCCACCGCCCACCTGACCGCCGACCAGATCGAGGAACTGGGCCGCGAGCTGGACGCCATCCGCGACGAGGTGATCGCCGACCGCGGCGAGAAGGACGCCGCCTACATCCGCCGGGTCATCTCGGCGCAGCGCAAGCTGGAGCTGGTGAGCAGGGGTGTGCTGCTGTTCTCGATCTTCCCGCCCGCGTGGCTGATCGGCACCGCCGGGCTGTCCGTGGCGAAGATCATGGACAACATGGAGATCGGCCACAACGTCCTGCACGGCCAGTGGGACTGGATGCGAGACCCGAAGATCCACTCCACCACCTGGGAGTGGGACCACGTCTCACCGGCCGATCAGTGGAAGCACTCGCACAACGAGCTGCACCACACGTACACCAACGTGATCGGCAAGGACAACGACCTCGGTTACGGCATCATGCGCGTCGACGAAGACCAGAAGTGGCACCCTTTCCACCTCGGCCAGCCGCTGTGGAACTTCCTCAACGCCTGCTTCTTCGAGTACGGCATCGCGGCATACGACCTGGAGCTCGGCAAGAACCTCCACAAGCGCCGCCGCAAGAACCCGGAGTTCCGTGCGCGGGCCAGGGCCGTCGGCCGCAAGATCCGTAAGCAGGTACTCAAGGACTACGTGATCCACCCGCTGCTGTCGGGCCCGTCGTTCCTCCCCACACTCGCCGCAACATTCACCGCGAACCTGGTCCGCAACATCTGGACCCACTCGGTGATCATGTGCGGGCATTTCCCCGAGGGCGTACAGGTCTTCGAGCGCCGGTCGATCAGGGGCGAGACGCGCGGCCAGTGGTACCTACGCCAGATGATGGGCTCGGCGAACATCAGCGGCAGCAAGGCCATGCACTTCATGACCGGCAACCTGTCGCACCAGATCGAGCACCACCTGTTCCCGGACCTGCCGAGCAACCGGTACGCCGAGGTCGCGGTGAAGGTGCGCGCTCTGTTCGAGAAGTACGAGCTGGAGTACGTCACCGGCCCGCTGCCCAAGCAGGTGTTCTCCGCGTGGCACAAGGTCTTCCGGCTCGCACTGCCGAACAAGCAGCCCAAGGTCGGAACGCCGGACCGTGAGCCGGGCCTCATCGCCGCCTGACAGTGAGGATGTACGTGAGCGTTCCCCGGCGGGGTCTGACCCGCCGCCTGACTGACTCAGGGCCCTCAACGGGATTTGTCGGCTCCGGCCGGGGGACGCTCGCGTGCATCCGCCGGACCGGGGGACGTGACTTCATAAGAGCCTGGCCAGAGGCCCCATCACTGTCTTGTCCGTCCTCCCGGCCGACGGGTGCCATCCCGGCCGGTCGAATGGAGAGGACGGCACGATCCACGATGGCACAGCATGAGGTCGAGGTCACCGGCGGCGTCGACACCCACAAGGACACCCACACCGCAGCCGCGATCGACACGGCAGGGCGGGTCCTGGGTTCAGCCCAGTTCCCCGCCTCCGCCCTCGGCTACCGCAAGCTCCTGACCTGGCTCCGCTCCTTCGGGACCCTGCTGATGGTCGGAGTCGAGGGCGCCGGAGCCTACGGCGCCGGTCTGTCCCGCTACCTGCGTGAACACGACGTGACGGTGGTCGAGATCGACCGCCCGGACCGCTAGACCGCCGCTGGCAGGGCAAGTCCGACCCGGTCGACGCCGAGGCGGCGGCACGGGCCGCGCTCGCCGAACGCCGCACCGGCACGCCGAAGTTCCGTGACGGCCGCGTCGAGGCCCTACGTGCTCTGCGGGTCGCCCGCCGCAGCCCGGTCCAGCAGCGGTCCGACGTCACCAGGCAGATCAAAACCCTGATCATCACCGCACCGGAAGGCGTCCGCACCATGCTGCGGCACCTGAAGGACAAGGACCTGCTGACCATCTGCGCGGGTTTCCGCCCCAGCCTCGACCAGGCGGGCGACCCGAGCACCGCGACGAAGATCGCCCTGCGGTCCCTCGCCCGCCGTCACCGCGACCTGGGCCAGGAGATCGATGAACTGGACGAGCTCATAGCCCCGCTCACACAGGAGATCAACCCCGGCCCTGACCGAGCTGAACGGCGTCGGCCCGGACGTCGCGGGCCAGCTGCTGGTCACCGCGGGCGACAACCCCGACCGGCTCCGCTCGGAAGCGGCGTTCGCGATGCTCTGCGGCGTCGCCCCACTGCCGGCCTCATCCGGCCGCACCCACCGCCCTCGCCTCAACCGGGGCGGTGACCGAGCGGCGAACGCGGCCCTCTACCGGATCGTGCTCTGCCGCCTGCGCTGGGGCCAGCGAACCCGCACCTACATGGAACGACGCACCAAAGAGGGTCTCTCGAAGAAGGAGATCATCCGCTGCCTCAAGCGGTTCGTCGCCCGCGGGATCTTCCACGTCCTGACCGCCACCAACGCCACAGCAGCAGCCCCGAGTCACCTCACAATGACATCCATAAGAGCATCTCCCCGGCCGCACCTCACGCCCTTGGGCGACGTCACTGCTGCCACACGACGGCCTACTCGGCCAGTGGAGTCCGCTGCTGCCCAGGTCCTACAGGTTGGTGAGCGCACGCCGGACAGCAACTGAGTGGGAGCTTCTCTCCGGTTCCACGACGAGCCGACGGCAGATGAGAAGGGCGACGAGGTGGACCATGACTTGGTGTGAGCAGGTCCCTGGTACAAGCACGGCCGGGGGCGGCGCGGCAGGCCCCCTTTTGAGCTGATGTACACCCCGGCCTGGCTGGCGACCGAAGCCGGTCGGCGACATCCGGATTCCGCTCCGGGCCGACAAGAAAGCCCCGGGCGGCTGGCCTGGGGCTCTTTCGTGGAGCGGGTGACGAGAATCGAACTCGCGCTCTGAGCTTGGGAATCAACGGTTCTTGAACGGTAGTAGTCGCTCTGACCTGCATGTTTGGCCGGATCGGTCGAGGCTGGTGTGGTCTCTGGCCACCGTACTTGACCGCTGCTATCCGCTCCGAAGGGCACGGATGGGGCACGAGGGTGATCGATGCCGCCGTGCCGTGAGCGGAGAAGCGTCACCGTGCTGGATCAGGCGCTTGCCGTCGTGCGATTTCATCCCTGGCGATACGGGCGGTCGGCGGACCGCGTCTCAGTGCGGTCACCAGCGAGGCAATGTGAGGTACTAAGGTACCGTAGATGTGGAGATGGGATTTATGACCACGGCTTCGAAGCCGCCCCGGCAGTCGCCGCTCAAGGTGGACCCGGCGACGGACAAGTTGATCAGCCAGGGCGCGCATTTCCTGGGCCTGACGAAGAAGGACCTGGTCGCGGAGGCGGTACGGGTCTATCTGGACCAGAGGCGTGAGGATTTGCGTGAGGGCATGGTGGAGGCGCTCAGCGTCCTGGACGGCTCCCTGAAGTCGGACGTCATGCTCCTGACCGGGCTGACATCGGAGGAGATCGACGCGGTCGGCGGGATCGACGAATGACTGGTCCCGCTGCGATGCGTCCCGCCAGGCCCACCCTGCGACGCCTATGCGATGACCTCGGACTCCCCCTGCCGGCGGTGACCGACCCCCTCGACGGGATCGAGCACCCGATCCTGGCGAAGACCGCCGAGCAGTTCGCGGCGGACGATGCCAAGCATGAGCGCATTCGCGCTGTCGATGACCAGGTGTTGTTCAAGGTGAAGGTCCAGCGCTGGCGCGGGGCGGTCTGGGTGGACGCCGATCTTCCGTGGCTGGTGGCGGCCGGCCGCCGCGAGGACGGCTCCACCGACGACTTCTACGCCGCTCTCGAAGCTGACGGCAAGACCGCCCGAACCCGCTACAACGCCGGCAATGCCGACGCACTCAAGTCCGCCACGTACACCGCCCACTTGCTCCCCACTCGCGACGACCACGTCCGCTATCGCGCCGAAGCGGGAGTCCGTTTCGTCAGGCGGCTCCGGACCACGGTTCTGACCCTGAGCCGTTCTACCCTCCGGGACGGCGAGGAGCACACGGTAGATTTCGACACCTTCACCATCGGCCTTCAGGTCCGCGCCGACGACGGTCACGAAACCTACCTCGCGGTGCGGATCACGGGTTCGGTCCCGTCGAACCTCGCCACTTTGATCCTGCGCAACGTCCCCGGCTGTGAGGCCGACGGCTGGTACCCCGAATACGCCCTGCCGGAGCGGGACCTGCTCCCCGCCGAACAAGCCTGGTCCAACCTGATGGACCCTCGCGAAGCCGCCCGAGTCCTCGACGCAGAGCCGTAGCAGCCGGAACAGAAACAAGGCCCAGGTCACTGACCTGGGCCTTGATTGAAGAGCGGGTGACGAGAATCGAACTCGCGCTCTGAGCCGTGTACAGCAGCGGACAGCAGCGTCCGTCAGTGAACTGGACAACGATGAGCGATGGAGCAGGTAGCCGGGCGGACGTGATCAGTCCAACAGCGGCAGCGACGGACGCCGTTCCGCAGAAAGTCCCGACCGCTCAGGCTCTGGCCACTTGGGAAGGTCGGCAGAGTCCCCGCCGAAGGCGAGCACGGTTTGCGAGGCGAGGTCACAGCACGCTTGGATGAAGCCTTCAGCGCCCATGAGGCGCATCGAGTGCCTACCGCTCTTCAGGGGCCACAACGCTCCAGAGCGGTTCGACACCGCGTATGGGTCCCCTCCGTGGCTCAGGATGTCGCGGAGGTTCTTCATGTCGGCGAGGTACAGCTGCACCTCTTGGGTGCCCACGTAAGCCGTCCAACGCGATCGGTTGCCGGGGGCATTGCCCAGAATTCTCGTACGAACTCCCCAGTCGTTGGTGAAGAGCCGGACCGCGTGCTGCTGCCCTACGTGGCGGAGCTTGTCCGGGTTGAGCGGGAGATGCCGCGTCTGGGACGGATCGAGGGCAAGGACGTCGTTGAAGAAGGCTTCGACGGCCGCGTAGGACATCGTGAAGATTCCCCACCGCAGGGCGTACTGCTTCGTCGAGCGCCCGAGCGACTTGCCGTCCTTCCCGATCAAGCCGTCGATGTCGCGGTGAAGGCCCACCAGCAGCGAAGGGTTTTGCAGCCCGGCGGATAAGGCGTTGGCGGCGTCGATGGCAGCGGGAAGGTGAGGGTGCGGAGGCATGCGCGCGATCGTAATGGCTGCACTGCCGGCGTCGGTCAGGGTGGGATACCTCGTTACCCGGTTGATGGACTTGGCGACGCCTACGCACCAGTGGCGTCGACGAATCCATGGTTAGCCGGTGCCGTTGGACGCTGCGCGAGGGACCAGGTGGTGCAAAGGTGGTGCGCGGTTCCTGATCAGGTCTAGACAACGATGAGGCCCCAGGTCGCTGACCTGGGGCCTCATGGAAGAGCGGGTGACGAGAATCGAACTCGCGCTCTGAGCTTGGGAATCAGCGGTTCTTGGGCCGCTGGAATGGGTCTGACCTGCGTTTCCTCGTGAGGAAGCTTGGACTGTCATGGTCTCTGGAGGCTGTACCTGACCGCTGTTGTCCGCTCTGCTGGGCATGGATGGGGCACGACCTGAATGGATCGGACGCCACGTCCGGAGGCGCCCGGCTCTCGCCCGCGAGGAGCCGACCCCGGCACCAGCCTCCATGGCGGCCGGTCCCCAGAGGTCTCTCACGCTGGTCATTCCGCTTTTCTTAGCAGTTCGATGACGGCGTTCTTCAGTTCGTCATCCGACAAATCTTCCGGCTCTATGAACTGCGGGTCGATGGAGTAGTCCTCCAGCAGCGAGAAGACACGATCGAGAAGAGTCTCCAACGGATCGCGGACCCGCTCGCCCTGCTGCTGCGAACGACGACGTGCGTCCAGCCAACCGACGGCGAATTCCGCCCCCGTGCAGCGCCCGGCTGCTACATCTCTCATAAGTGCCAGCTGCTGGCCCGTGGCGGTGGCCTCAGGAACGTCCCTCGGGTGCTTCCAGGCGATGTGTCCGGGAGGAAACGATCGAGCGGTCGACTCCAGAGCGGGCCATTTCCGTGCTGCTGCCCGAGCGTAACGGGCGAAGCGAGCACGCGCCTGGTCCACTCCCTCCGGCGCCGCTCCCGCGAGGAACGCCGACGTGCCGGCGACCAAGGCGTAGCCCGGCCCGGGAAAGAGGACCGCGCCCTCCAGGTTCGCAGCGACGAGCAGAAGATCCGCAGGCAGCGAGACAAGGCCCGGATCGGCCGGCGGCAGGCTGTCCGCAGGGGCGATTGCCCCGGCGGAGGGGTGAATCACCAGGACGGCGTCGGCTCCTGCAGTCCGGCATCCCTCGGTGATACGCCTGACGAGAGAGTCGTCCGTGCGGCTGCCTGCCGGCACCGGGGCGATCTTCTTCTCTCCTGTCGCGAGCCATTGTCCGCTGAAGGCGCCCTGCCTGTCGAGAACAGTCATGGCGCTTTCAGTTCCGCCCTCGTTCGACTCAATCACCATAGGAACCCTTTATCGATGATGCTCTGAAATTGCTTGTCGCCCAGTTTATAGCCCGACCAGAATTTTCCGGTGTCCGCGTGCAGCATGACCATCTTCTGAGTGGTCGGGTCAATGAAGCCGATCGCTTGCCCTTGGCCTCTGTAGTCGAATCGGTAAATCTTCGTGTCATCCGCTTTTATGTGAGCCCGCATACTATCTTCGAACCTTTGGAGATTCGCTTTTTTGAGATTACCCGGCTCGTCCAAAAAATCTCCCGCATGGGCGTGGAATTTCTTGCTCATCACACTCTGGCTGGAGAAGTCGGCTTTTTCTTCCCACCCTCCTCGGGGGCAGGGTCCGAGCCCCAGCGGATCGGACCAGGTGTGGGGGTTGTGGACGTAGGTACGGGGGTTGGGCGCGGGCGAAAGACCGAGAGGGTCGGCTGTGAGGTAGCGCGCGGTCTGCGGATCGTAGTGCCGATGGTGGTTGTAGTGCAGGCCGCTCTCCGGGTCGTAGTACTGGCCGGGAAAGCGGAGTGGCGTGTACGTCGTGCTGTCCCTCGGCCATGTCGTGCTGCCCCAGAGAGCCACGCGGGACTGCCACCCCACGGTCCCGGTCTCATCGATGAGTTCGGTGGGGGTGCCGATCAGGTCGGTGGCGATCGCGAAGAATCGCTCGTCGATCACGTCCTGTCGCGTGGTCGAGCACAGGATGCGTTCGGTCTGGGCGATCGGGCGAATACCGTCGTGATCCCAGGTGAGTGTGATTGGACGAGGAAGCTCCGAAGACAACGTGGTCTGCTCGCAGAGCGTGGTGCCATCCCAGGAGAAACGAACCTCCTCGCCCATGGGGTCACCCGTGTCGGACAGCCGGACTTTGCTTGTGCGGCGGCCAAGAGGGTCATAGCGGTAGCGCCACGTGATGCCGTCCGGGGTGGTCACCGCCGTCAGACGGTCCTCGACATCCCACGTGTACTGCCAGGTGTCGGGCTTGCGGGACACCCGTGCCTTCCGGCGGGCAGTGACCCGGCCCAGAGCATCGTGCTCGAAGCGGATCGCGCCGGCCCGAATGATCTCCGTGCCGGCATAGGAACGAGGCCCCGTAGCCTCCTGGCCGGGATGGGAGGCAGTCCAGGACGCCGAAGTCTGATTTCCGTCGGCATCGTAGGCATAGCTCTCGGCCCATCGGTCCGCCGTAACGGACACGACCCGGCCGACAGCGTCCAGGGTGAAGCGCGACATGCCGCGCAGTGTGTCGTCGACCGCCGTGAGCCGGTCGTCGGCGTCGTAGGTGTAGGACCGGCGGTTCACTGTGTCTTTGCCACGGAAGATGTGCTGTGCGACCAGCCTGCCGACGCCGTCCCACGCCGAGTTGAAGGTCAGCTCGGGCCCGAAAGCGCGCGTCAGTTCGCGGCCCGCCAGGTCGTGGGTGAATGCGATGGTCCGGTTGCCGCTGATCAGCTCGGTGAGCCGGTCGGAGGCGTCATAGGCGTACCTGGTGCGCTGACCGGTGGGTGTCATGCGCTGGGTCCGGCGGCCCAGCGCATCGTAGGTATAGGTGGTGGCTCGGCCGTCGGCTATCTCTGCTTTCACACGACCGATTCGGTTGTACTGATAGAGCAGTTCGCCTTCCTGCCCCACAGCATGGAGCAGACGCCCCGCTCGGTCGTACGAGAAGGTCGTCACCGCGCCCGCCGCGTCCTTGCGGGTAACTCGGCCGCACGCGTCACGCTCGTACGTGATGGACTCACCCAGCAAGTTGGTGCGCGTGACTACCTGTCCGGCAGCGTCCGACTCGTAGGTGAGCGTGCGGCCGTCGAAGTCCGTCTCCGAAACGAGCCGCCCCGCAGGGTCGCGTGTGTACGACCACACCGAGCCCAGCGTGTTCCGGACCTGCGTGAGGTTGAGTTCGCCATCGTGCTGGAACTCGAAACTCGCTCCTCCAGGTGACCTGCTCGCCGAGAGGAGATCGAAGTGCGTGTACTCGAAGTGGGATTCCCGTCCGAGCGCGTCGACGTGACGCGTACAGTTCCCTTCGCCGTCGTAGGTCCAGGACTCCTTGGAACCGTCAGGGGTGGTGCGACTGGCCAGCTGTCCGTCGGCTGACCATTCCAGGACCGTGGTCGCACCCAGTGCGTCGGTTATCCGGACAGGGCGACCCAGGAGGTCCCGCTGGTAACGGGTGGTGGCACCGACGGCGTCCGTGACCGCCACGGGCTGCCCTGACGCATCGCACCGTATCGAGGTGACCGCTCCGAGCGGGTTGGTCATCCCGGTCAGGAAACCGGCAGCGTCGTAGCTGTAGCGCGTTGTGTGGCCCATGGGATCGGTGACGGCGGTCCGATTACCGAGGTCGTCGAACTCCTGCAGCCAACGAGCACCATCTTGAGCCGTGTAGTGAGTTGGCAGGCTGAGCCGGTCGAAGGCGATGTGCTCCTCACTGCCATCGGGGTGGAGGACCGCAGTCTGTCTCCCCTCCTCGTCGTACTGGTGAGTTGTGGCGCGACCGAGTGGGTCGGTGAGCGTGAGCAGCCTTCCGCGGGCGTCGTGGGTGAAGCGAGTGGTATGGCCGAGCGGGTCCGTCGTGGAGAGGATGCGGCTGCCTCTGCCGACGAGAAAGCGGGTGGTGTGACCGCGCGCGGTCGTCAAAGAGGTCGTGCGGTGGCCGGTCGCCGTGTCCGGATCGGTGTAAGCGAGGGTCATCTGCAGGTGTCCGCCCTCGCCTCCCTGTGCGATCACGCGGTCGTTGTTGTCGTAGGTGTAGTCGTAGCGGTGGTTGTTGGAGTCGATCCAGGCGGTGATCCGCCCCCGATCGTCGTAGATGAAGGTGAGTGTGGCGCCGGACGGTTTCGTGACGGTGGTGAGATCGCCGCCTCTGTAGCCGTAGGACCTGATGGGGATCGCTGCCCCGGTCTCATCTCTCACACTCAGCACGGTGATCACTGTTCCGGTGCTGGTGAGCGACAGGCGGTACCCAGCGGAGTGGACGAGTTCCTGCGTGTGCCGTCGGCAGTGCGATCGATGCTGATGACGTTGTTGTTGCGGTCACCGATCTGGACGAGCCAGGCGGTTCCGTCCTGGCCGGGTTCTGTTCCGTGAGGGGCAGCGAAGTACTTGGCCAGTCGGGTGTCGGGGTCGGTGAGGGTGTAGTCGCCGGTTTCATCACGGCTCAGGGAATTCCGTGAGGTGCCGGATTCCGGGCGGGTGGGCAATCCGGGCAGGGGGTGGGGGTAGGTGATGAGCAGTCCGTCGTCGGTGACGTGAATGACGCCGTTGGCATCGATCTCCAGGCGCTCGTCGACGGTTGAGGACCAGGAGGGTCCGAAGAACCGGCCGGCGCTGTAACCGGACTCGAAGCGACGTGTGAACGCCAGGGGCAGTACGCCGGGGAGCCTCACGTCGGTCTGAGGGAGGAACATGCGACCGGAGGCGAGGTCAACCGGGTCAGTGCCTCCGCTGGTGCGCTCGCTGTCGGGCCGGTTATGGGTACCTTCGGGTGAGCGGTTCTCCAGCTTGCGGGCGTCGGAGGCGATGTCGGCGGCTTCCTTCACCACCCGGGCGCCCTTGACACCTGCCCCGGCGCCGCCGGTGGCAACCGTGAGGGCGGCGTCGGGGAGGAGTCGGCCGAAGCCTTCGGCGGGGTCCTTCATGAAGTCGGTGACCATTTGCTTGCCGGTGCCCCAGGGGTCGTTGGCGACCCGGACGAGTCCGGCGGCGGTGTTGTTGAGCGCGAGCCCGTATTCGGCGGGGTGGGTGATGTTGTACAAGTCCATGGGGTTGACGCTGCGCGCGAAGGTCAGAATGCCCGCCGCGCCCTTGACGACGCCGCCCGCGAGGTGGGTCTTGATGACCTGGTACTCGGCGAGCCCGTCCATGGCCTGCTCGGCGTACCGCGGCTTCTGAGGGGCGGTGTCCCGCGCCGCCGTCACCGCCTTGCGCGCGGTCTCGGCGGCGGTGTTGCGCTGTTTGCGGGCCTCGGCGAGCAGTTCCTGGGCCTCCTTCATCCGCGCCGTGCCCGGATCGCTGAAAGTGCCCGGCTTGGCCGGCAGGGTGGAGGGATCGCGCTCGTCGGCGGGCTTGGCGTTGTAGACGTCGACGGCCTTGTTGTACGTGGTCGTCTTCTCGTTGTACGCGTCCCTGGCCTCCTCCGACGCCTTCGTCCCGGCCTTCCACTTGTCGATCGCGGTCTGCGCCTGGCCCTGCGCCCACTCCACGGTCCCGGCGAATGAGTCGAGCGCGCCCGCCGCCTTCTCGAACGCGTCGGCGGCCTTGAACCACTTCGGCGGTTCGACCGACACGGAGTTCCGGAACGCGTCCGCCGCCTGTCCCTTGAGCGCGGACGAGTCCACGCCCTTGAGCCCGCCTCCGACCTTGTCGAACGCGCCTTGGAGCTTACGGAGGTGGGTGGCGGTGGACCGGATCTCGGACGGGCTGCCGTAGACGAGCTTGGTCTTGTCCTCGGTCTGCCCGAGGTCCATCTCGTCGACCTCGGCGCCCATCCGGTTCGCCACGGACCGGGACTTCTCCCGGACCCAGTCCGCCCCGGACTCCCAGCCGGCGTCCTGCAACCGGTCACCGGTCCAGTTCCCGGCATCCTCGACCCGGTCACCGGCCCACTCGACACCGTCCTCGACCGCGTCCTCGACGACATCGGGCGTGATGTCCCGGACGAAATCCCCGAACCCCATGACCTAGTTTCCCCCGCCCTGCTCCTGCTGTCGGGCCCGCTCCTCGGGGGAGGGGCCGAACATGTCGTCCACGGACCGGTCGAACGCGTCCTGGTCCACGCCGAACATCTCGTTCAGCTGGTCCGCCTGACGTCCGCCGTCCCCCTCGGTGACGAGCGCCCGCCCGGTGTCCTTCCAGGTCTGTCCAGCCTCGTCGGCCGTGCGCTCGAACGACTCCTGGCTGTAGTCCGGACTCAGATAGTCCGGGGTAAGCACATCGCCCCAGTCCTGCTGCACGATCTCGTCCTCGGACGCATGCGGATTCCCGACGCCTGCGTTCACGGCGATCTTCATCGTGCCCTCGACGTACCGGTCCTCCTCCCATACGATCCCCGCCGCAAGCCCCAGCTTCGCCGCGATCGCATTGGCGTCCTGGACCAGCGCCCGAACACCCCATTCCCACCGCTCGCAGAAGTCCTCGAAGTCCACCGACAGCCCGTGATGCCCAGCTTCCATGCCGGTCATCGACAGCTCCGAGAGCCCCTTGCCGAGCACCGCCCCCGTACCGGTGCCGATCTCCTTCAATTCCGCCACGGCTTCGCGTAGTCCGGTGGTGATCTGCTGAACACTGACCGGATCGACGTTGAGGTCTTCCGCCCCCGTACCGCTCACCGTTACCGTCCCCCGCTCGGCACGTCCGCGTCGACGGCGTAGGAATCCGGCACGATCCCCACCACCGGCGGAAACAACATCGACCCGTCCGGATCAGCCACATTCACCGCGACCCCGGCCGGCACCCTCATGGCCGGAATGACTTCGTCCAGCAACCGCGCCCCCCGGAACGCGGCATACTCCCAGCTCCGCGAGGCGACTCCGGCCCCCTCCACGGCAGCCCGCTCCTCGGCGAATCGGGCCAGCGCAGCCTCGTCGGTGAACCCGCATACCCACCGGATCCCACCAAGTTCGGCGGTCCACAACCCACCCCGGTCGTACGGCACCAGCACCAGTGCCCGGCGCAGCTCACCCACCAGAGCCCGCGGATCCCCGACCCCGGCCCGCCGCTCGGCCATCCGATCCACCAGCGCTGCCCCGTCACCCACTGGAAGCCCTCCCCACCCGCGAGCTGTGATCCTTCACGTCTGCACACGCTAGAACACCACGCTCGTCGGCAACCCCCTGGTTCCAGCCGTCCCCACAGCCTCCACACCTCGGGCCGGTCCCGAACACAAGAAAGGCCCCGGTCACTGACCAGGGCCTTCATCAAAGAGCGGGTGACGAGAATCGAACTCGCGCTCTGAGCTTGGGAATCAGCGGTGCTTGGGCCTCTGGAAGGGCTCTGACCTGCGCTTTCGCATTGCTCGAGATGTAGGGCTAGGGGCTCTGGGGACCGTACCTGACCGCTGTTGTCCGCTCCGCTGGGCACGGATGGGGCACACGGGTGGGCGGTGCGACGATTCAGGCCGAGAGCCATTCCGAGTCCGGGACGACGGTTTCGACGCGCTCGCTGACACAGCGTCCCAGCCCTTGGGGGGTGCCAGCGGAACCGAAAATCTTCGCGCGGGCTTCGGCGCAGCACCAGTACAGTCGATCGGACCATGTGACGGTGATCGTGGGCAGCATTTTCCTTGCGGTGATTATGTCCCGCTCCTCGTGTTCGCTTGGCTCTTCGCCCGGGGCGCGGGTGGCAAGCCGTACGCACTCGCCGACTCATGAGTCCTCATCGTGTCTCGGCTTGGGAAGGTCTCCCTGTGGTGGTGAATGCGCGTTTGGGATGCTTGTAGGGCCTGCGGCTGTGCTGCGGAATGATTCGGCCCGGCGGATCACGGAGCCGTGCGGTGAGTCTGATTAGACAAGGCAGGCGCAGTCCCATAGTGATCTCTTTGGACGCTCGCGTATATTCAGTGAATGAGCGAACAGCCCTATGTGCACAACGAGTTGCGTGGTCGCGTTGATGGTCCTGTTGTGCAGGCGGGCACTGTACATGGAGACCTTAACCTCGATCTTTCGTGATGGGTCGTCGGATTCTTCGGTGGCCCGTTTCGGCTTGTCGGGTCGGTGACGGGTAGAGCGAGGGCCCGACTGTCGCGTCGGGTGTGCGCCGGGTTCCACGGGGCCGGCAGTGGGTGGTGCTGCTCGTTGGGGCGGGTGGTTGTTGCTGCTCAGCCGGGATTCGGGAGGGCGTCGAGTCGCTGGATCGCGCTGGTGATCACGTCTGTCCAGGGCCAGTGGCCGGCGAATCTCAAGTGTCGGCGGCGGGCGGTGGTGACGAGTTGCGCGGCGGCGCTGAAGAGGCGAAGCCGCAGGCGGCGGGGCTCCCAGAGACGGGGTTTGCCGGTCAGGGCGAGCATCGGCAGCCAGGCCAGCAGGTCCAGCGCGAGCTGGACGATCTCAAGCCAGATCCGGTTCTGGGCGGTGTCGTGAAGGGGCAGGTTGCGCAGGCCGGTGGCGCGAGCGTTGCGGATACGGTCCTCGGCTCTGGCGCGTCGGCGGTGCCGCAGCTCAAGTTCGGCGATGGGGCTGTTGATGGTGTTGGTGGCGAAGCAGGTCAGCCTCAGGCCGTCGGCGTCGGTGAACCGCAACTGAGCTCCGGGGTGTGGACGTTCCTTACGGACGATCAGCCGCATCCCCTTGGGCCAGCCGGTGAGTACGTCACCGTCGAGCTCAGCGACCCAGGCGCCGTCGCGGATCTCACCACCCGGTTCGACGGCGGGCGTCCAGGCGGAGGCCGGGACCTTCAGGACGGCCTGATGAATCTGCTCGGTGATGGTCATCCCGACCGAGTACGACAGCCACCGGCCCCGCTTCGCGAGCCAGGCCACGAACTCGCGCGTCCCGCCGCCGGAGTCGGTACGGATCAGCGTGGACCGGCCCCGCCGATACCTCTTGGGAAGCTGGGCCAGGGAGAGCTGGGTGGCGGTGATGTGGTCGGCGGCGGTGTTGCTGCCCGCGTTCCCGGGCCGCAACAGAGCGGCCACCGGCTCCCCGGTGCCACCACTCCCGTGATCGACGAACCCCATCAGCGGGTGATGTCCGTAGGTCTTCTTCCAGGTTGCGGCCGCGTCCTGCTTGTCGGAGTGGGCCAGCACCAGCACTCCGTCGAGGTCCACGATCACCTGACCCGAAGCGTCCGGCGACGAAGCCCCGGCCAACTTCCGGACTCGCTCGCGCACTTCGGCCCGCGCTGATCGGATCGCGCTCAGAGCCTTCGGCCCGGCCGCGGCCAGGGTGTCGATCAGCCGGGAGACGGTCGGGTCGGAAGCCACCGGGCCGAACACGGCCGGCTCGGCCCTCAGCATCCCGGCATCGGCCAGGCAGTCCCCGCCCAGCCCGACCGCCAGGGCCACATCCAGCAGGATCTTGCCCGGATCGTGCACCGCTCGAGCCTTCCGCCACGGCGCCAGCGCCGCCGATATCGCGGTGTCCAGACCAGCCTTGCGGACGGTCTCGACCAGCAGCACGCCCCCGGCCTGGGACACCACCGCCCGGCCGCCACCCTCGATGCGGACACACGGGTACGACCCGATACGCTTCTTCACCTGAGAAGTGCTTCTTTCCACGGCACGATCTGGACCCTCGACAAGTCCTATCGTTGCAGGTCAGGAGCACTTCTCGCGTTTTCGATCACGCTTCGGACAGCCCGCCTCGTGAAAGCCCGAGGCTAACGTGAACGTTGCGTCACCCGCCGGGGCGCACGATGCTGACCATGCTGCGTTCCTGGCACGCCTTCGGGGGCGCACGCAGGACCAGTGGGCGGCCGAGGATGCTCAGAGGCGCCGACGCGAGGCTCTAGCTGCTCAGCTCGCTCGTTCGCGGAGGAGGTTCCGGCGCCTGTGCTGGGTTGTCCTCTTCGTCGCGATTCCGTCGGGAGCTCTGTGGGCCAGGACCGAGGGCGGGGCCTGGGCAACCGTTGTTCCGGCCTGTCTCGCGGGAATCGGGTTGCTGTCCACCTACGAGCATTGACTCATCATCTGAGGTGGTTGCTGGGGGGCAGGCTCTCGTGCACAGGGGTGCGGCGCGTTGGGCGCGGGAGGCGCAGTCGTGCGGGGAGGTGCCACGGTCACCAGGATCACTCGTGTACGGCGGGAGGGTACAACGTACGGTAGTTGTCGGTCTGCAATCGTTGAGTGCCACGGGTAGGGTGGCTGACTCGATTGCTAGCAAGGGGGTTGCATGGAAGCCGAGTTGATGGCACTCGCTGCCGCGGGTGCAACGGCATTCGTTCAGCAGATGGCGACTGACTCGTGGACACAGGCCCGTGATCGGATTGCCTTGTTCTTCGCGCGCCGCGGGGGTGGCGAAGGAATCGTGATCGAAGGCGAGCTGGAGACCTCGCGCGGAGAGCTTACGGCCGCGTTGGAGGCCGGTGACGAGCAGACGGTTCTGGACGTCGAGGCGGGATGGCGCACACGGCTGCGACGTACCTTGATCGCCAACCCGACCGCTGCTTCTGAACTTCAGTCAGTACTCGATGAACTTTCACCAAGGCGAGACGATCGACAGTTTGCGGATGTGCACAACACGATCAGTGGGGGTGTGCAGCATGGTCCCGTGGTCCAGGTCGGGAGTGTGGGTTCGCTCAGCTTCGGGCCGCCTGGCGAAGGAGGTTGGAGCAGTACTCAGGTGTGATTTCGTATTGGGCCTTAACATCTGAGCGTGGACTCATCTCGCAGAGAGCAGCCGGCCGTTCAGCACAAGACGGTCCAAGCGGCGAACGGGCTTGATGGCTCGACAGTGCACGGGCCCGTGGTGCAGGCGCGAGACATCCAGCAGCTAAGGATCACAGCAAGCACCTCAGCGCTGCTCTCGGAGCGGTACCAGGCTTACGAGGGCTTCTGCACCGTGTGGGAAGCACTCCAAGGGCAGATCCTGCGGGTGGCGACCTCGCTCTGGATCGTGAGGAGTTTCCATGAGTACCGGGACATGGTGTATCGCTCGGAGTCCTTGTGTCGCGATCTTGAGCTGCGGCATCGCAGAATCTCGCTTCTGGACGGTGGAGATGCGCCGTCGCTCCCAGTGCTGGAAGCCGCCAAGCAGGCCGTCCAGGCGGTCGGACCCCACATGTACGCTTGGGGCCGAGGCAACGAGGAAGCGGTGTCCAATGCTGAGGCCAGCAACCTTGCGTCATTGATGAGCCTCAATGACGCGGAGGCTGCGTTCGAGAGCTTCATGCAACGTGCGAGCGGCAGGCTCGGCGGTTGGAGTGGCAACAGATAGTTCGATGCGACCGTTTTGGGCGGAAGCTACCGGTCCGGCCACGGCCAGCGAACAGGTTGGCCGCGCTCGCCCGTGAGTCGAGGGGCCCTCTGTCACTACCAACCGCCTGCAACCCGCCGTGTTCACTGCCGTTGATGTCAGCCACTGGTCACTACCACGACCACTTCTTCTTCCGAAGCTCCTGTTTCTTCGCTTCGGCTACCTACCTCTTACGGTCCGCCTGTGCGCGAGCCGTCCACCCTCCTTGATGTTCCCAGCACTGACCACTTGCCCAGGTCAGCCAGCCGCCTACACCGGCCTCACACCTCGGCTGAGTCACGCTCTCTCCCTTCTCCTCCCAGGCCCGCACAGAACGGGACAGCATCCTGCTGACGGCTCAGACCGGGAAGGCGCACACAAGCGCCAGCAAGGAACACGACTCGGGAGGGCTCGCACGAAGAAGCCTTCCTCGCAGCTCAGGAGAGTGATGACTGCCCTCAGTGCTCGCCTCGACCACAGTTAGGCTGCGATCTACTCCTCGCGGACCTGCTGCACATGCGATCGGGTTGGCCAGCCGGATGGCTGACATCGTCGACATCCCCATATCGAATGTCAGCGGACCATGCCACGATGGCAGACATGGGAGACAACGATACGGAGAGGGCAGTCAAGGTCCCGCTACTGTGGGTGGGCCTTGATGACTTGCCCCTGCTCAGCTCGAACCAGGTGCTCACTCAGATTGATCAAGATCATGTCTTTCTGAGCTTCGGCACAGCGACG
Organism: Streptomyces sp. NPDC006261; assembly: GCF_040613515.1. Taxonomy (NCBI): domain Bacteria; kingdom Bacillati; phylum Actinomycetota; class Actinomycetes; order Kitasatosporales; family Streptomycetaceae; genus Streptomyces; species Streptomyces sp. NPDC006261. Next base: position 13,636 of record NZ_JBEXSI010000051.1, on the reverse strand, counting down.
CCTCCTGTCTTGATGGGGGATCAAGAACGGGTTCGCGATCAAGCCAAAAAGATTAGCTACGTTCCCGTACGAGGGATTACCCGCCTTGCGGTTTCCCGGAGGCATCTCGATGAACTAATCGAAGTCCTCCAAAAGACGGCCGTTAAGTTCGACGCTCAGGAGGGAGAGAAGTGACCTCGACGTACGCCGTGTCCCTCGAGTCGACTACGAGCGCCTCCAGCGAATCCCTGGAAGTGTCAGGTAGACAATCTTCGCTGAACTCTCGAGCGCATCTGGTCGCTATCCTTCCCGAGGTAGTTGAGGTGGACTATGCGGAGGGGGCTGAAATCTTGGATCGAGCCGCACGCAGGAAGCTTGGAATTTCCGGAGAGGAATTTATTCGACGCTGGGATTCAGGGGAGTACTCTGGCGATACGGAAAACGTGAAGGCTCAAGAGGTAGCTGACCTCCTTCCGTTCGTTCGGCCTGCGCAGGAAAATGCCCGGTAGGACACCTCGCGCCGCCGTTGAGGCGTTTATGGAGCCGTTGAGGGCTGCCTCTTCCTGCATCACGATGTCGCAGTGGGTGTGCAGCTCCTTCAAGGGCGATCCGGTTGGGGAGACTCACACTGTCCTGCTGAACAGGGGGGATCCAGTCGGCTTCAAGATACCGGACAACAAGATCTTCCTTGAAGCGTCCATCAAGTTCACCGTTGCGAGACAGGAGAAGAACGTTCTAGGTCAGCCTGTGGGAACGGCTGATCGGTATAAAGTTTCAACTCAGGGCTACATGTATAGCCTCTCGTCGAGCGAGGATGAGGAGCAAATTGCTTGGCATTGGCACCCGAGTGGCTCCAGTGATGTGGAGTACCCGCACTGTCATATCGGAAGTGCGGCCCTGAATCCTACTGGCCTGATTAAGAAGAAGCATCACCTCAGGACCGGGCGGATGACATTCGAGAGTGTCGTATTCAATATGATCACCCAATGGGGCGTAACTCCACGAAATCTGAACTACGAGGAGATCCTCGACGAAAATCAGGCCGCATTCGATAAATGGAAATCTTGGGGTTGACAGGCGGGCGCCTTCATGACACTTCGCAGTCTCCTGAACTAAGTTGGTTAGATCCTGTGAGGCGCGGGCGAAGGCTGAGGTGAAACTGCGCGCTCCCCCGACTCTCATCCCATCTGCCGTCGCCCCACGCAGCGCGCCTGCTCGGCTCGCCTGGTTCGACGGCAGACGGCATGAGATTTCCCTATCGCGGCATCCCACGGCCGGCACTAAGCGCCCACGGAGCCCCTGCCCATCCTGGGCTTATTGCGCCCCCGCCGGAGGCGCGTCGGTGACGGTGAGCAACCGCGGGCATCGGGAACTCGGACTTACGCCTCTGGGCCTATCCCACAGCAGGGGCGGGCGTCGGCGGAGCGGGCCGGAGGCAGCGGCGCCCCAGCGGAGCTGGGAAGCCCGCCCGGCGGAGCGCAGCCGGGTGCTTGATGAAGTAGGGAAAGTTCTACCACGCTGGGAGCAGGTGCCCGGCGCAGCTTGTGTGCCGGATGTGGCCGCCGCCCGCGTCCAACCGGAGCGGTCGACGGCCACGTCCGGAGGCTGTCAGGCCGTAGCAGCGGCCTCGCGGCCCCTTCGCGTCCGGCGGTGGAGGATCTCGTCGAAGGTGGCGCGGGCGCCCGTGGGGTCGATGTAGTGCATGGCCAGGAGGGCGGCGATGACGGAGCCGACCAGGTCGTTCTGGACCTCGGACCAGGTGTGGTCGTCGCCGCAGGTGGTGAGGCCCTTCAGGCCGTGGAGGGCGTGCATGGCCTCGCCAGCTTCCTCGGCGACCTTGCCCACCTGGAGAGCTTTGAGCTCCTCGTCGGGGAGGTGGGCGCCGGCCGCTCGGCAGACGGCGGAGAGCTTCTCGATGTTGTCCCACAGGGTGTCCACGTTGGACCTCCGATCGATGGGTTCGGCTATTCCTGTGCGGGTCGTCCGAGCTGGCGTACGGTCCATCCGGCCATGCGCCAGGCGTCGGCGTCGATGAGGTTGCGGAGGTCGACGAGGACCTGGTCCGCGACCAGTGGGGCGAGGGCCTTGGGGTCGGCCTCGCGGAAGTGGGGCCATTCGGTGGCCAGGACGATCAGCTCGGCCGCCTCGACGGAGTCTTCGAGGGTTTCGCAGTAGTCGAGTTCGGGGTGGCGGCGCAGTGCTGTGGGCACGGCGTGCGGGTCGTGGACGGTGACGGTCGCGCCGCGCTGGTGCATCAGTGCGGCGATCGCCAGGGCCGGGGATTCGCGGACGTCGTCGGTACCGGCCTTGAAGGAAGCGCCCCAGACCGTGATGCGTACGCCGTCGACGGGTCGGCCGAGCGTCTGGTCGATGAGCTTCAGTGCGGCGTTGGGTCGGGATTCGTTGACCTCCTCCGCCGCGCGCAGCATGGTCGCTGCTTCGGCGGCGCCCAGGGTGCGGGCGGAGGCGGTGAAGGCGCGGACGTCCTTCGGGAGGCAGCCGCCGCCGTAGCCGGGGCCGGCGTTCAGGCCGCCGCGGCCGATGCGGGGGTCCAGGCCGATGGCTTCGGTGAGCTGCTGGACGTCGGCTCCAGCGGCGGTGCACATGTCGGCGACGCCGTTGATGAAGGAGATCTTCATGCCGAGGTAGGCGTTGGCGGCGCCCTTGATGAGTTCGGCGGTGGCGGGGTCGGTCACGAACAGCGGGATGCCGTTCGCCAGGAGGGGTGCGTAGACCTCACGTACCGCGTCCTCGGCGCGAGCCGAGGGCACGCCCACGACGATGCGGTCGGGGCGCAGGGTGTCGTCGACGGCGTGGCCTTCGCGGAGGAACTCGGGGTTCCAGACGACCTCCACGTCCTCACCTGCCGGGGAGAGCCGGGCGAGGAGAGCGCCGAGGTCGCGGGAGGTGCCGACGGTGACCGTGGACTTGCCGACGACGACCGTGGGGCGGGTCAAGTGCGGGGCGAGGGCGCGGGCTGCGCCGAAGACCTGCCCGGTGTCGTAGCTCCGGCCGTCCGCGTCGATGGGCGTGCCCACGGCGAGGAAGTGGATGTCGGCGAACTCGGCCGCCTCTGCGAGGCTGGTGGTGAACCGCAGGCGTCCGGTGGCGGTGTGGGTGCTGAGGAGTTCCGGCAGGCCGTCCTCGTAGATGGGGCACTCGCCTGCGTTGAGGCGGTCGATCTTCGCCTGGTCCAGGTCCACGCCGATGACCTCGTGGCCGATCTCGGCCATGGCAGCGGCGTGGGGGATGCCCAGGTGACCACAGCCGATGACGGATACGCGCATGGGTCGACGCTCCTTTCCTTATCCCTCGCCCGCCCAGGGGAATCCGGGCCGGCCGGGTGCGTCACGCTAGCGCCAACGCCCGGCGCGGCCCTCTTCGTGCAGGTGGATCAACCAGCTTGCTGTCTGAGCAGGTTGACGAGGGCGGGCAGGGCCTCGGCGGCGGTCGCCCGGCACACCAGGTCGCCGTCCTGGGGGCCTTCCAGCGGGTACGGCATGAACTGGCCGTCGCGCCAGAAGCCCTCCGGGTCCAGGTAGACGACCTGCATGCCGCGAGCGCGGGCGCGTGCCTGGACCTTGCGTCGGTCGGCGTGCAGGCCGACGACGAGGAGGGCCTTGGCGCCGTCCACCCACTCGACGTCGGGTACGGCCTGGTCGTAGCGGCGCATGAAGCACTCGTCGAGCCCGGCGCGCGCCGCGAGCACGTCGAAGTTGTTGGTGATGACCGGGCCGACGAGGTGCCCGGCGCCCATCAGCTCCTTCAGCGCCCACATGGCCGGAGTCGGTTCGGCCAGGAAGCAGGCGCGGAACATCTCCACGAATTCCGCAGTCTTCTCCTCCGGCTCCGTCAGCACCTCGTGGAGGAGCGTGTCCGCGGTCGGGGAGAGAGTGAAGCGGTGCTCCCTCGGCTCGTGACCCTGGCGGTCGGTCACCCGGTAGATCTCATGGAGCCGGTGCAGGGGAGGGATACCCGCCTCTACCGACGTACCGCAGCCAATCTCCACCTGGAAGGGCAGGAGGTCCGCGAGGACAGACAGGTCCGGGACGCGGGTCGGCGTACCGGGGCGGTCCTTGCACCTGATCCCGGTGGAGAGGACGTTCCACGGCAGCTGCCGGACAGCGGGCGGTGGTGCGTAGGACACCGAGGCGATCTGCACGTCCAGGCTCCGGTAGCCGACGGGGAGGGTACGGCCCGCCGCCGCGTCCTGGGGGTGGACGTCGTGCTCGGTGATCCGGCACTTCAGATCCCGACGTGTCCATAAGAATCCACCGGGAGCCTCCTTCCAGCCGCCGGTGGCCAGCGAGTCCCACAGGGCGTCGTGGTGCGCGTCGATCTCGGACGCGGGAGCGGTAGCGGAGTGGTAGAGGTACAGGTCGGTCAGGCCGATGGCCGGCGCGGCGGTGGTGGGGACCAGGCCGTACCGGTAGCGGTAGTGGATGATCCGCCGCCGGGCGTCGTCGGCGGCCGTCCAGCCGCTCTGGTCAGCCGTGGCCTTCTCCTGCGTACGGCGCCAGATACCTTCCTCGATGTAGCGGGGTCGGTCGGCGTCGCCGAAGTAGGTCTTCCAGACCTGCTGTTGGTCGGGGGTGAGCTGGTCGATGACGATGTACGGGATGTCCATGATCTCTCCCTGGAGAATCACGCCTGGATGTTCCGGGTGCATGGCAGGCTCCGTTGGCCGGGAAGGTGGGGTGAACGACCCGGACAGCGGAGCGGAGTCAGCGGTCGGAGGGCGGGCTCGCGTCCGTTGAGACGGCGGCGGGCTGGTGACCGAGGCCGTTGAGGAGCGGGACGGCCTGCTCACGCAGTGCCCAGGCCGGGCCCACCAGGCCGGCGACCGCCAGAAGCGTGAGCGCGATGCCTCCGCCTTCGGGGCGTACAGGGCGCGGCGCGGCTTTTCGGGCGTGGCGTCGCCGAGGCCCGGTCACGGGGTGCCGCCGAGGGCCCGTCCGTGTGCGTCGACGAGGCGGCTGGTCTGCTGGTGCAGCCACTCCAGCTCGACAGAGGTGAGGATGAGCGCGCCATCGAGGGTCGAGCCGTCATCCAAGTGGAACTCGATGGGAACCGATCCCTGCCTGGCCCGCGCGTCGTAGACCGCGTCCCGTCCGGCCGAGAGCGTGGCGTGGGTGGCCCTCACCGGCACGGGACGGAGCGTCGTTCCGTCGGCGGGCGCGGACCAGGGGGCCCCGCCTCCAGGCGGACGCAGGTGGTACGTCGTCGCAGAGCCCTCACCAGGGAGAGCGACTACGACACCCACACGGCCATCGCGAGCGCTGTCCGTGGCGAGGTCGCCGAGCAGTGGGCGGAAGGGTGCTGCCGTACCTAACTCGGTTCCCTGCGAAGGAAGATGAGAAGAACGTCGTCGCGTCATGCCCCGAAGTTAGGGACAGGACGAGCCTCGAATATGAGCCGGAGGAATACGACCCCTATCCGTCCAGGTGAAAGCGGTCGGACATGTGCCGCAGCTTCTCCCTCGTGGCTGCTCGTTCCGCGTAGACGATGCTGCGAAGCGTTGAACGGGCGATGGGATGGTTCCGCACGAGCTGCGGCGCGATCCGCTCAGCCGTCTCCAGCTCGGTGAGGGCCTTTGCCCGGTTTCCGTCCCACAGCCAGGCCCGCGCCACGTCCATGTGGTGGTGTCCCTGACGGGAGTTGGGCAGTGAACCGATCAAGCTCGGGCTGGTGCGGCGGTTTATCTCCAGCGCCTTGCCCTGCTTGCCCATTTCCAGGGCCACGCTGATCGCGTGGATCTGCACGTTCCCGGCGGAGAACGTCAGCGAATGCCGGTCGTACACCGGTGCCCCTACGTACGCGTCCATGCGTTCCGCCGCGTCCTTCGCGTGCCCGATCCGGTCCTCCGCTTCCGATGGGCGGTTGGACCGAGCGGCGGAGATGGCTGCTCTCAGCTGAAGCGTGCCCCAAGCCCGTACGGCCAGCGGATCACCGTGCTCGTACGGCTGTTGCACCGAGGCGATCGCCTTGTCCGAGAGGGTCAGAGCGTCGGCCCAGTCAGCCGTCGCCCACATGTCCCAGACGCGCATCCAGTCGGCGACGGCAGGCAGCACCGGATCTCCCGACAACCTGGCTGACCACGCGGCCCGTTCGCACGCCATGGCCACCAGCTCGAGGTGTCCGAGGGCGTGCGCGGCGGTGTGCGCGAACTTGCAGCACACGGCGTAAATGGCATACGCCTCTTCCCGTTCGTGCCCGTCCGAGTCCTCCGCCAGGGCGCGTGCTTCCCGGAACAGGTCCGGGAGAACTCGGAGAATCGCGACGTTGGAGGCGGTGTCCCGCAGGCGGTGCAGCCGGGTCACCTCACGCCATAGCTGTGAGGCCGGTCGGGGAACCCCGTCGAAGACGGGAACGAGGTCGTAGCGACGCAGCTCGCGCAGGATCGACGAGGCGGCGATCTGCCACTGGCTGTCGTCAGGGGAGCTGCTGTACGGGCGTCCGATCAGGTCGTTCGGATGGACGTGCAGCTCTGCGGCCACCTGGTTGAGCAGGCCGACCCGGTCCAGCTCGATCAGTCCACGCTCCATCTTCGACACCCAGCCCTGCGACTTCCCGAGGGCCGTCGCCAGGTCGGCCTGCGGCATGCCCAGCCGCAGCCTCGCCCTGCGAGCGCGCTTGCCGATCTCCTCGGCTTCCTCCAGCATCAGGACACCTCCCAGCCGCCGGACGATCCGGCGCGACCGCCGGCCTGTCCGTACAGAGTTCGTCTCCTGCACGGTACCCATGACGCGGCTTCAGCGTGAGACGAGCTGCAAGGACAGTCGGGGCCGCGGCCCGTGTACCGCTGTCCCGTCCTGAACGGTGAGTCCGAGACCGGAGCACTTCTGTCCGCCATCAGTGCCCGGACTGCCATCAGGCATTGATCCCAAAGCCGCCGGTGCCGAACGACAGCGGATCATGGGGATGAGGAACATTCCACGTCGCGCACCGCCGGAGGCAGCCAGTGATCACCGTGACCGTCCTCCACCCTGGAACCATGGGCGCGGCGATCACCGCCGAGCTCGTGGCCGGCGGCCATGAGGCGCTGTCGGTGCCCAAGGACCGCAGTGAGAACACCTGGCTACGCGCGAGGGAAGCCGGTGCCACGGCGTACGACTCGCTCGCGGAAGCGCTGTCCCGAAGCGCGGTCGTTCTCTCGGTGTGCCCACCACAGGCGGCGGAGGACGTTGCGGCGGCGGTGGCCGCGCACGGCTTCGCGGGGGTGTACGCCGATGTCAACGCCATCAGCCCTCAACGCGTACGGCACATCGCTGACGAGATCCGCCCCGGCTCCGCAGTTGTCGACGGTGCCGTTTTCGGTCAGCCGCCAGGCCAGGGGCGTGCGACACGGCTCTATCTCGCAGGGGCCGACTCTCCCGTCGAGCTGGTGGCGTCGCTGTTCACGGACTCTGCGCTGCACGTGTGCCGCGTCGGGGACACAGTCGGTTCCGCTTCCGCGCTGAAGATGGCCTTCTCCAGCTACCAGAAGGCCGCTCGCACCCTCGCCGGAGTCGCTCACGCGCTCGCCGACGCCCATGGAGTCGGTGATCAGCTCACGGCCGAAGCCGAGATCATGATTTCCGCGATCCTCTCCGATCCGGAGTACCTGCCGAGTGTTGCAGCCCGAGCTTGGCGCTGGGCGCCCGAGATGGAAGAGGTCGCCGATACTCTCCGCGCGGCTCACCTGCCCACGGACATGGCCGAAGCCACGGCTCGGGTGCTCGCCTACTGGGAGCAGGACAGGGACAAGTTCGACCTGCCGGTCGTGCACACCCTCTCCCAGCTCCGGTCAGAGAAGAGCCGTTGATTCGTTCACGCTGAGGGGTAGCCGCTGGACGATCACCTCCGCCGAGGGCGAGACGCGGGAATGGTGGGTGGGGCCGTCGCCGCAGGTTCGGGCGAGGGTACGTGGCGTAGTCCGGTGCTGCGAGCCTGTGCCGCCAGAGCTCGTCGACTGGGAGCCGGCCTCTGCGAGAGCCGATGTACGCGCCAGGTGATGGTGCGTGCCGGGGAGCGGGCGTCGTCGAGGGCTCGTTCTTCTGCTGCCTGCTGCAACAGGCGTTTGGGGTCGTGGCCCGCTGCCTCTGCTTCGGCCAATGCGGTGGTGAGCGCCTGCGAGGCAGAGTCGGCGAGAATCTGGTCGGCGTACGCCGGGGCGGTCTGGCGGATGAGCCGGACGTATTGGTCCGCAAGATTCTGGGACGGTCGGCGTTGGCCGAGGACCAGTAGGGGCGTGGCTGCCGTGTGGTCGTAGGCGGCCTGGAGGTGGAGCAGGCTCTTGTGGGCTGCGGCCACCTGTTGCTCGTGCTCTCGTCGGTCGTGCCAGCGTGCGGCGGCGATGACGGCGAGGAGCGCAGCGTCGAGGAACATCGCCAAGGCGGCTCCGTCCTTCGGTGCCGGCTCGCGAAGCATCGCCTTGACCGCGCCGCGTAGGGCACGAGCGTGGTGGTGTTCGGCGCGGACGCGCGAACGGGTCGCGCGCTCGAAAGCTGAGGCCGCTGAGCGGAGTTCTGTACGAATGTCCGGCGGTGCGGTGAGAGCTACGGCGTCGAGCGCTTCGCCGAAGGCGGCCAGGTGGGCCTGGGCGGCTTCGGCGTTCGGCTGGTCGAGGTGGTGGGGGATGCGCTCGGTGGCTGCGGTGGCTTGATGCCATGGGTGCGGCCTGAGACGCTCCTCGGCGGCGGACGCTGGGACCTCTGCTGCGGCGAGACGGCTCTGGATCTTCGGGAGGGAGAGATCCGGCGCCAGCGTGGAGCCGGAGAACCAGACCGGTTCGGCTTTGGCGTTCCGGTCGTTCTCCAGGGCGATCTTGTAGCCGCGTGGTTTTCCCGAGGGGAAGTGCAGGACCTCGACGAGGACTCCCTCGGTGTGGGTGAGCAGACCGAGGAACTCGTCGGTCTCGGTGGCGGCAGCCGCCGCTGTGCGGACCACGGTGCGCAGGCGTTCGCGAGCGGCCTTGGCCTGGCCGTTTCGCAGGGCCTTCTCCTGTTCGGCGCGATGGGGCCGTTTGGCGGCGGTGCGGTCACCGCGGATGACCCGTTGCAGCCCGTATTCCTTCTCGATGGCTGCGAGTTCGCGGTCAGCGGTGAGGTAGTCGTTCCAGTGACGTGCTGAGCGGAGGTCACCTCGGACCTTTGTGGCGGCGATGTGGATGTGATCGGGGGCATGGCGTACGGCGATCCAGCGGCAGCCGTCCGGGTCGTCCGCCGGTGCGATGCCGGTGGCCGTGACGACGCGACGGGCGATGTCCGCCCACTCGCCGTCGTCGAGGAGGCGGTCGCCGGGTGCCGCGCGGAGAGAGCAGTGCCACACGTGCTGCTTCGGGGCGCGGCCCAGTCGATCAGCTTGCTTGACGCGCAGGTCGAGGTCGTCGACGAGCTGCTTCCTTGCCGCCGTGATGTCGTCGGCGCGCCCTGGGTCGGGGGCGTAGCCGTCCCAGGAAGTGACGAGGTGGGGATCGCTGTGTTCGTTGGCGCGGCCTGGTCCGTAGAGGTAGCGGATGAGGCCGGCCGTGCTCTCGGCGAAGGTGCGTTCGGCCTGGGCCAGGGTGGCGGTGTCGTCGGAGTGAGGGAGGTCGCCGGAGTTGAGCTTCCTGGCGATCTGGTTGATGTTGTGGCCGATCTTGGCGACCTCGCCACGGAGCGTGGTGAGTTCATCGACGTAGTCGTCGAGCGGGGTGCGCTGACCGGGCAAGGCGAGGTCCCCGTCGAGGTGGGCCATGACGACGGCACCGACGTAGTGGGCGGCGGCGATGTTCAGCGAGCGGGCCTTGGCGACGATGTCCGCCTTCTCTTCGGTGCTGTAGCGGACATCGACGCGCGCGGTGCGCTGGGTCTCGTTGCGGTCGCGGCGGCGGGCGACGCGGTGGAGCGCGGCAGCTTCGGAGGCACGCGGTTGCGGCACGGCAGCGCTGGAGGTGCCGATGGGCTGATCCTGCTCGGGCGCCCCCTGGTGCCCGAGACCCTCCGCCACCCCCGGGGCGGAGGAACCTGCGTTGGACCGGCCCTTGGACGGTCCAACGCCATACCTTGCTCCGCCTGGGGCTGGGGTGGAGGTCAGGTGCCGAGAGGCGTGGGGGAGGGGGTGTGTGGACTGTTCGTGCATGAGGGGCTCTCTGACCGTACGAAGGGGAAGCCGTGCTGGCCCCGGCGATTCCGAGGCGAGCAGTTAGCGGGAGGGCGCGGGCCTACGCCGTGGTTCGGGCTTGGTCGAGCTCGGCCTGGAGGAGGTTCTTGACCTCGTCCAGGCGGGACCGCCCGATGCCGAGTCCCTTGGTGTGGACGGCCGCCTCGATGTGGCGGCGAGAGATTTGGCCGCCACGTCCCGTGGGGGCCGTACGTCCGATCTCCACTGCCTGCTCGAAGGTGGCGCTCGGTCGGCCGCGACGTTTGCCACGTGGCTGGGTGGGCTGAGACACGGACACCGCAGGGGCCTTGGCCACATCGGCGTCGGGTACCGGGGCCGGCGTGGGGGCCACCCCGTCTTCGGGAGAGGTGGCTCCGTCGTTGTGCGGTTCGGGGGCGGGCTTCGTTCGCGTGGGTCGGCGTTGGACGAGGAGGTAGAGGTGGACGGCTCCGGCCAGGGCGAGCGGGGCGATGGCGGAGATGGCCCCGACGGTGAGGTCGTCGAGAGCGAGTGCGCTGCGCCGGTTCTGCTGGTTGAGGCGGATGGCGTGCAGGACGTTGGCCCAGATGCTGGTGGCGGTGGCGATGCCGACCAGTGCCGAGACGTAGAGACGGGCGGACAAGGGCGCGGTCCGTAGGACGAGCAGGGAGCCGATCCCGATGGCGATGAACCCGTCGATGACGAGTGGGAAGGCGTAGGTGAGCGCGGGATGGATGTGGCTGGCGGCGGCCATCTGACGCAGGGCGTCGTAGGAAAGCGCGAAGGCGGCCACGGCCAGCAGCGCGACACCGGTGCGGATGGCAGGTGCCAAGGGCGGCAGCCCGGTCGACGGTCCTGCGGCGCGAGTGGGTGAAGGCAAGGGGGGAGTGCTCCAAGAGGTGCGTGGTTCGGCCCAGGGGCGCGAGGACCCGTCACGACATGTCGCATGCCTGGTCAGGGCAGATGCGGGTGTGGCGGTGACGTCGAGACGACTCGTCACCGGATCTCGACCTGTCACCGCTTTGACCTGCGTGGAGACGAGTCGTGACGGGTCGTGCAGGGTCAGGCCCCGGTCGCGGATTCGGGTGCGGGCTCGGGGCAGTAGCGGGCCCAGGCGTCGGCGAAGTGCCGACGGGTGTAGCCCCGAGCCTGGACGTTGCCGTGGAAGCGCTTGGGGGCAGAGCTGATGCCGTACTCGTTGAGCAGGATCTGCAGGCCCCGTGGAGTGAGGCCGTTGGCGGTGTACTCCGGCCAGGGAGTCTCGGCATCCTGGTTGAGGATGTCCAGGAGACGACTGGTGCGCAGCGCTGGTGGGTTGCCCTCGGAGGCGAAGGCACGGCGGACGTCGGCCAGGAGGCGGATGCCCAGGCTGCTCCGGTCCTGGTCTTGCTCGGCCTCGTGCTTTGCCATGACCCGGCAAGCATTGCGGGCGAGGGAAGGCCACGTCCCGCCGGCGAGGTCGGCGACTGCGACCAGCGGCTGCCAGGTGTCGGCCGCCCGGTCTTCGACCGGCATGGCGGGTGTCAGTTCCATCGCGCTGGCGTGGAGCGGGCCCAGCCATGTGGCGAGTCGCTCGCGCAGGGCGTGGAGGGGCGGGGTGTCGCGGAAGGTGCGGAATTCGGCGACCTTCTCGCCCGGCATGCGGCGCCGCATACGGATCACGACCGAGCGGTCCATGATCGTGTCAGGCAGGTCCCCGATCCCGGCGAGGGCTGCCATGGCAAAGGTGGGGAACTTCGACACCTCGTGGTTGGGTCCTGAGACCCGCAGGGTCGGGCGGTTGCGCTGGTGACCGGCGTTGAGCAGGCCGCGCATCTCCTCGTTCTTCTCCGCGACCTTCGCGGACCCGAAGAGGGTGTCGGCCTCGTCGACCAGCAGGGTGGGCGGGGTGTCGGTGATCGACCGGAACACCGCGGCGGCCGAGGCGTTGACCGTGATGAGCGGATCGTGGACGCTCTCGGTGATCACGTCCAGGAGCCGTGACTTACCGCACCGTTTCGCAGGCCCCACGACCGCCAAACGCGGCGCGTGCTGCCATGCCGTCTGCAGGTGCGTCGCCGCCACCCACAACGTCACCGCCACTGATGCCTCCTCGCTCGGCATCACCACGTACCGCAGGATCTGCTCCCGCAGCGCCGTGAGGACTTCTTCGCCTTCGGAGGCGGAGGCGAGGTGGTGCTGTTCGGAGGAGGGCCCGTCCTCGTCGGGACGGGGGCGGCCGGGTACGGCCACGGGCGGCCAGGCGGTTGCGCCGACGGGAAGAGATGGCGTCCTGGGGGCGGGGTCGTCCATACTGGACATGTAGCTCCTCTACTTGCAGGCCAATGGGACGGCAATCCCGGCTTGCAGGTCAGTCGTTCAGGGATGGGCGGCATGAGGTTTGCGCGCTGAGCCCCTCGGTGTTGGGTCACCGGGGGGCTTTTTGTGCTTCTGGGCAGGTCGAAGCGCGCGCCGGCGGACCGATGCGGTCTGCTGGGGAGTTTCAACTGTACCACCATCTCTGCGGATCGCATAGCGTTTGGCGATCGGCAGAAGCGATGCTAGCGTTGTGGCATGCGCCGAAGTGGCGGTGAACGCGGAGAGTGAGAGGAGGCGGCGATGTCGGATGACGAAGAGGGCTCCGAGGGGGTGCTCCTCAGCGGCGAAGAGAACGCCACCGTGCGGATCAAGCTGGAACGAGAGAAGCGCGGCTGGAGCACCACGACGCTCTCCGACCACATGAATGAGGCCGGGTTCGACATGAACCCGTCCGCGGTGTGGCGTATCGAGAACCGCAAGCGACGCATCAACCTCGACGAGGCCATCGGCTTCGCCGAGATCTTCGGCGTCCCGCTCAGCAACTTCGTCGGGCCGCCCAGCCTGGCGACCATGGGCCGCGCCATGGAGCTGATCGACAACGTCGTCGCCACCTATCGGGCCTCCAACCGCGCCAACCACGAGGCACGGAGAGCCCGCGACCAGCTCGATGCCTACCTCGCCGACCACCCGGACATCCGTGAGGAAGCCGACGTGATGGTCTCCAACGCCATCGCGACCGAGCTGATCAAGGTCAACAAGGAGTACGGTCCCGCTTCCGACGCGTAGCGAACCGATCCAGCCGCCGCAGTGGGAACGCAAACCCCCGCTGCGGACGCATCACCCGTCCCATCCCTGAACGACACCAGGCCAGCCCAGGGTTGCCGCCCTGCCCGCCGGCCAGAACCGGAGCACCAACTTTGCGCCCTTCGGCGATACCGCACGTCCCTGCTCAGCGCACCCTCCAGCCGGAGGAGGTGACCACCACCGACCCCCTCCTCACCGTGGAGCAGGCTGCCCACCGCCTCGGCACCGGCGTGCGCTTCATCCGGCGACTCGTCCAAGAGCGCCGTATCCGCTACGTCAAGCTCGGCAAGCCCGTGCGGATACCCGAGAGCGCCATCGCCGCATACATCGAGGAGCGCACCGTGCCGACTCTCCGCGATGAGCGTTCCCGCTACGGGAAGGCCGCCTGATGGCCACCCGCAAGCCGCAGAGGCGGCGTGAATTCGGCACGGTCCGCCAACTGCCTTCGGGGCGC
>NZ_JBEXSI010000050.1:0-50106 GCF_040613515.1 Streptomyces sp. NPDC006261 | reverse complement strand
CGCCATGCGCCAGGACCTCGGCATCCCGGCCACCGAGTCGTGAGGGCGGGGCAGCCCGGCCCAGGCCGCCCGACTGTTTGCGCCCGTATCGTTGAATGGGGCCGCAGCGGGCCCGTGACCCGTCACCCGTAGATGCAGAGAGGCGCCGAGCAATGGTGCAGATCAAGACCCCCGAGCAGATCGCGAAGATGCGCGAGGCGGGGCTGGTGGTCGCTGCCATGCACGCGGCCACCCGTGAGGCGGCCGTGCCCGGCGCCACCACGAAGGACCTTGACCAGGTCGCCCGCAAGGTGATCGCCGACCATGGGGCGAAGTCCAACTTCCTCGGGTACGGCGGGTTCCCCGCGACCATCTGCACCTCGGTCAACGAGGTCGTCGTCCACGGCATCCCGGACGAGAAGACGGTTCTCAAGGACGGCGACATCATCTCGATCGACGCCGGTGCCATCGTGGACGGCTGGCACGGCGACGCCGCGTACACCGCTTTCGTGGGCACCGGTCACGCTCCGGAGCTGGTCGAGCTGTCCCGGGTGACCGAGGAGTCGATGTGGGCCGGGATCGCCGCGATGAAGGTGAACAACCGCCTGGTCGACATCTCCAAGGCGATCGAGTCCTACATCCGCCGCCAGCCCCGGCCGGCCACCGGTAAGTACGGGATCATCGAGGACTTCGGCGGCCACGGCATCGGTACCGAGATGCACATGGACCCGCACCTGCTGAACTACGTCTCCCGCAAGCGCGGCAAGGGCATCAAGCTGGTCCCGGGCGTCTGCCTGGCGATCGAGCCCATGGTCTCGCTCGGCACGGCCCGTACGGAGACCCTCGGCGACGACTGGACGGTCATCACGACGGACGGCACCTGGTCCTCGCACTGGGAGCACTCCATCGCCCTGACGGAGCAGGGGCCGCTGGTCCTGACCGCCCCGGACTGCGGCAAGGCGAAGCTCGCGGAGTACGGGATCGAAGCGGCGCCGGACCCCCTGGCCTGACGCATGGCGTCGGGCCTCTCGCCCGATGCAACCCCTCCGGCAGGTCTAAGGATCACCGGCAGTGGGCAAACTTGACGGATTCGTCTTTTGGAGTCCGCTGACGTAGACTGACTCGTCGGCTCTGGTGCATCCGTGTGTCCGCAGGTAAGGCACGGGATCGCGGGAGCCGATCAAGGTAGCCGATTCGAAAGGCGAAGCGTGGCCAAGAAGCAAGGTGCCATCGAGATTGAGGGCACCGTGATCGAGTCCCTCCCGAACGCAATGTTCAAGGTGGAGCTCCAGAACGGTCACAAGGTCCTGGCGCACATCAGCGGCAAGATGCGGATGCACTACATCCGCATCCTCCCGGATGACCGGGTCGTGGTGGAGCTCTCTCCGTACGACCTGACGCGTGGCCGGATCGTCTACCGCTACAAGTAGATCTTGCCGGCACCCCGTTTCGGCGCGGTGATGGCACTGACCCGGAGAACCTGACATCCCATGAAGGTCAAGCCGAGCGTCAAGAAGATCTGCGACAAGTGCAAGGTGATCCGCCGTCACGGTCGGGTCATGGTCATCTGCGACAACCTGCGCCACAAGCAGCGCCAGGGCTGAAGCACGACCGCCTGCATCTCGCAGTTCTTCGCGCGACGCACGTAAGCACATACATACGCAGAGCCCGTCCAAGCCACGGCTGACGACACCTCCGGCGGGGGCCGGAGACCCGGACGTACCACCTCTCCCAGCGAGGGGTCGGCGGTCGGGAGTGGCCCTGCGGAAGACCCCCGAAATAACAACTGGAGCCATTGAATGGCACGCGTTTCAGGTGTTGACATCCCGCGCGAAAAGCGCGTGGAGGTTGCCCTCACCTACGTCTTCGGTATCGGGCGCACCCGGTCCAAGGAGATCCTCGCCAGCACCGGCGTGAACCCCAACGCCCGCGTTCGTGACCTGGCCGAAGAGGACCTGGTCAAGATCCGCGAGTACGTGGACGCCAACCTCCGCACCGAGGGTGACCTCCGCCGTGAGGTCCAGGGTGACATCCGCCGCAAGATCGAGATCGGCTGCTACCAGGGCATTCGTCACCGCCGTGGTCTGCCGGTGCACGGTCAGCGCACCAGCACGAACGCGCGTACCCGCAAGGGCCCGCGTCGCGCCATCGCCGGTAAGAAGAAGCCGGGCAAGAAGTAGTCCTCAGCGGACGCACTGCGTCATCCGGTTCTCCGGACCGTCGCAGCAACCAGCGGTCTTCGCTGTAGGACCGATCACCTCCCCTCTCCATCTGGAGTCAAGACATGCCCCCCAAGGGTCGTCAGGGCGCAGCCAAGAAGGTGCGTCGCAAGGAAAAGAAGAACGTCGCTCATGGCCACGCGCACATCAAGAGCACGTTCAACAACACCATCGTCTCGATCACGGACCCCTCGGGCAACGTGATCTCCTGGGCCTCCGCCGGCCACGTCGGCTTCAAGGGCTCGCGCAAGTCCACCCCCTTCGCCGCGCAGATGGCCGCCGAGTCGGCCGCCCGCCGCGCGCAGGAGCACGGCATGCGCAAGGTCGACGTCTTCGTCAAGGGTCCCGGCTCCGGCCGTGAGACCGCGATCCGCTCCCTCCAGGCCACGGGCCTCGAGGTCGGTTCGATCCAGGACGTCACCCCGACGCCGCACAACGGCTGCCGTCCGCCGAAGCGTCGCCGCGTCTGATCCGTCGCGGCCGGTGACGGCCGTGCGTCAGTAGCGCCGGGTCCGGGCGGTACACCTCATACGGGGCGTACCGCCCGTACCCTTGTTACATCTGTCGGGCATCAAATAGTGGGTGCCCACGACTGAAGGATCACCACATGCTTATCGCTCAGCGTCCGTCGCTGACCGAAGAGGTCGTCGACGAATTCCGCTCCCGGTTCGTGATCGAGCCGCTGGAGCCGGGCTTCGGTTACACCCTCGGCAACTCCCTGCGCCGTACCCTCCTCTCCTCGATCCCCGGTGCCGCTGTCACCAGCATCCGGATCGACGGGGTCCTGCACGAGTTCACCACCGTGCCGGGCGTCAAGGAGGACGTCACCGACCTCATCCTCAACATCAAGCAGCTGGTCGTCTCCTCGGAGCACGACGAGCCCGTCGTGATGTACCTGCGCAAGCAGGGCCCGGGTCTGGTCACCGCCGCGGACATCGCGCCCCCGGCCGGTGTCGAGGTGCACAACCCCGACCTCGTTCTCGCCACGCTCAACGGCAAGGGCAAGCTGGAGATGGAGCTGACCGTCGAGCGCGGTCGCGGCTACGTCTCCGCCGTCCAGAACAAGCAGGTCGGCCAGGAGATCGGCCGGATCCCGGTCGACTCCATCTACTCGCCGGTGCTCAAGGTCACGTACAAGGTCGAGGCGACCCGTGTCGAGCAGCGCACCGACTTCGACAAGCTGATCGTCGACGTCGAGACCAAGCAGGCCATGCGTCCCCGTGACGCCATGGCGTCGGCCGGTAAGACCCTGGTCGAGCTGTTCGGTCTGGCGCGCGAGCTCAACATCGACGCCGAGGGCATCGACATGGGCCCGTCCCCGACGGACGCCGCTCTCGCCGCCGATCTGGCCCTGCCGATCGAGGAGCTGGAGCTCACGGTCCGCTCGTACAACTGCCTCAAGCGCGAGGGCATCCACTCCGTGGGTGAGCTCGTGGCCCGTTCCGAGGCGGACCTGCTCGACATCCGCAACTTCGGTGCGAAGTCGATCGACGAGGTCAAGGCGAAGCTGGCCGGTATGGGCCTCGCGCTGAAGGACTCGCCTCCCGGCTTCGACCCGACCGCCGCCGCCGACGCCTTCGGCGCCGACGACGACGCGGACGCCGGTTTCGTGGAGACCGAGCAGTACTGAGCGCCACCCGCACGACTTCCGTGAGGCGTCCGCCTTACGGGAACTGACACCGGTACCTGATACGGCCGGTGCAGCACACAAGGAGAATCACCATGCCGCGTCCCGCAAAGGGTGCCCGTCTGGGCGGCAGCGCCGCGCACGAGCGTCTGCTCCTCGCCAACCTGGCGAAGTCGCTGTTCGAGCACGGCCGCATCACGACGACCGAGGCCAAGGCCCGCCGCCTGCGTCCGGTCGCCGAGCGCCTCGTCACCAAGGCGAAGAAGGGCGACATCCACAACCGTCGCCTGGTGCTGCAGACGATCACGGACAAGAGCATCGTCCACACGCTCTTCACCGAGATCGCCCCCCGTTACGAGAACCGCCCCGGTGGTTACACGCGTATCACCAAGATCGGCAACCGTCGTGGCGACAACGCCCCGATGGCGGTCATCGAGCTGGTCGAGGCGCTGACCGTGGCCCAGCAGGCCACCGGTGAGGCCGAGGCCGCGACGAAGCGCGCGGTCAAGGAAGACACCCTCAAGAAGGACGAGGCCCCCGCGGCCGAGTCCACCGAGGACGCCAAGCCGGTCGAGAAGGCCGACGAGGAGTCCAAGGACGCCTGAGCGTTCTGAGACCACTGGACGGGCCCGCATCACCCTTCGGGGCGGTGCGGGCCCGTTCTGCTGACCGGAGGGGATAAGGAGATGCGGGTGAGTGACAAGGCGGAGCCCGGGTTCGTACGGGTGCGGCTGGACCTGTCGTACGACGGCAAGGACTTCTCCGGCTGGGCGAAGCAGACCAGCCGGCGCACGGTGCAGGGCGAGATCGAGGACGCGCTGCGGACCGTGACCCGGTCGGCCGTGACGTACGACCTGACGGTGGCGGGCCGCACGGACGCCGGGGTGCACGCGCGGGGGCAGGTGGCGCACGTGGACCTGCCTCAGGCGGTGTGGGCGGAGCACGAGGAGAAGCTGCTGCGGCGGCTGGCGGGGCGGTTGCCCTGGGACGTGCGGATCTGGCGGGCGGCGCCTGCCCCGGCCGGGTTCAACGCCCGCTTCTCCGCGCTCTGGAGGCGATACGCCTACCGGGTCGGCGACCGGCCCGGCGGGGTGGACCCGCTGACGCGCGGTCATGTGCTCTGGCACGACCGGCCGTTGGACGTGGACGTGATGAACGAGGCGGCCGCGCTGATGGTGGGCGAGCACGACTTCGCCGCGTACTGCAAGAAGCGCGAGGGCGCCACCACCATCCGTACGCTCCAGAAGCTGAGCTGGGTACGGGACCCGGTGTCGGGCGTCCTCACCGCGACGGTGCAGGCGGACGCGTTCTGCCACAACATGGTGCGCGCGCTGATCGGTGCGGCGCTGTTCGTCGGCGACGGCCGGCGGCCGGCCGTCTGGCCCGCCGAGGTGCTGGCGGCGAAGGTGCGCGACCCCGGGGTGCACGTGGTGCGGCCGCACGGGCTGACGCTGGAGGAAGTGGCTTACCCGGCGGACGAGTTGCTGGCCGCGCGCGCCGAGGAGGCACGGAACGTCAGGACGTTGCCGGGGGCGGGGTGCTGCTGAGGCCGTACACGCTCAGCGGCTGCCGCTGCTGCGGGCCTCGTTCCTGAAGTGCCGTACGAGGGCGATGACACCCCACGCGATCAGCACGTTGACCAGCGCCCCTGCCCCGTGGAGCAGCGGGTCGAGGAGGTTGAACGCGGTATCTCCCCGGAGCGAGTCGTCGCCGATCAACAGGGCCAGCGGGTAGGCCAAGGTGACCAGTAGGACGATGTCGCCAGGCCAGGCGGCCAGGGTCATCGCTGCCTGGCCTGCCTCCGGCTGTCCGGCGATCTCGTAGACCAGGGCGGCGAGCGTGACCAGGCCGACGTAGCCGACGGAGGCGAGGCGGGTCCTGCTGCGTGGACCGGGGGTGCTCATGACTCCTATTGAACATGTTCAGTTCTGTGGGGTGCGCACTGCCTCCCGGAAGGGGCCTCTACTGCCCGGCCTCCGCCGCCTGGGACGCCTGGACCTGGCCGCGGTGGCGGATCTGGCGGAAGACGAAGTTCGTCAGGTCGTCGCCGACCGCGAAGACGTCTCTGTCCTGGGTGGTGACGCGGGTGCCGTCGGTGAAGCCGCCGACGGTGAAGTAGGCGTACCGCCCGTAGGAGTTGGCCGTGCGGCGGCAGACCGTACCGCCGCGGCAGAACGTGGGCACGCCCGCGCCGCTGAGGGAGGCGAGGCCGCCCGAGGCCTGGTCGACCGTCCTCTTCGCGCGGGCCTGCGTGTCGAAGACCGCGATGCCGACGGTGACGGCCACCCCGTCCTTTCGGTAGGTCGCGCGGATCAGCTGTTCGCAGCCGTTCTCCGTGAGCACCGCGCCGAGGGCGCCCTGGGTGCCGGTCGCGCAGTCGGTGGTGCGGGCGGTGGCGCCCTTGAGGTGGACGCGCTCACCCATGGCGAGCTTCTCGCCGGGGAAGAAGCCGTCGACGGTGATCGGCGCCTTGTCCTTGCCGGCGCTGGATATGTACTCCTCCGGGTCCGGTGGGGGCGGCGGTGCCACCGAGGAGAAGGAGGGCGCGGGCGCCGACGTGTCCTCGGGGAGGTCGACCGGCGCGGGCAGTTCGCTCGCACTGCCGGCCGGATCGCTCTTGCCGCCGCCTGTGGTGACCACGGCGGTGGCCACGATCGCGCCGACCACGGCGGTGGCCAGCACCCCGCCGCCGATCATCAGCCACCGCTTGCGCCGGGCCCGCGCGGCGGACTCCTCGGCGAGCGCGGCCCAGTCCGGAGTCCCGCTGTCCTGCGGAGTCCCGTTGTCCCCTGGCCCCCAGGAGGGCCCCCCTTGCCATGAACTCATGCGCGAATCCTAGAGCGTTCCGCTCGACGGCAGGACCGGCGGCGGTAAACCGGTTGGGCCATCGCTTCGCGGCCCGTGACAATGCTCTGTATGGGACATCTTGAAGCAGGCCACCTGGAGTACTACCTACCGGACGGGCGGGTGCTGCTCGGCGACGCCTCGTTCCGGGTGGCCGACGGAGCCGTCGTCGCCCTCGTCGGCGCCAACGGGGCGGGCAAGACAACCTTGCTGCGGCTCCTCGCCGGCGAGCTCCAGCCGCACGGTGGCACGGTCTCGGTGAGCGGCGGGCTCGGCGTGATGCCGCAGTTCGTGGGGTCGGTGCGGGACGAGCGGACCGTACGGGACCTCCTGGTCTCCGTCTCCCAGCCACGCGTCCGGGAAGCGGCGAAGGCGGTCGACGTGGCCGAGGAGAAGATCCTCACCGTCGACGACGAGGCCGCGCAGATGGCGTACGCGCAGGCGCTCAGCGACTGGGCCGAGGCGCGCGGGTACGAGGCCGAGACGGTCTGGGACATGTGCACCATGGCCGCGCTGGGCGTCCCGTACGAGAAGGCACAGTGGCGCGAGGTGCGCACGCTCAGCGGCGGTGAGCAGAAGCGGCTCGTACTGGAGGCGCTGCTGCGCGGCCCCGACGAGGTGCTGCTCCTGGACGAGCCGGACAACTATCTGGACGTGCCGGGCAAGCGCTGGCTGGAGGAGAAGCTCAAGGAGACCCGGAAGACGGTCCTCTTCGTCTCCCACGACCGGGAGCTGCTGTCCAGGGCCGCCGAGAAGATCGTCAGCGTCGAGCCGAGCGCGGCGGGCAGCGACGTATGGGTGCACGGCGGCGGCTTCGCCACGTACCACGACGCGCGCAAGGAGCGGTTCGCGCGGTTCGAGGAGCTGCTGCGGCGTTGGCAGGAGGAGCACGCCCGGCTGAAGGCGCTCGTCCTGCGGATGCGGCAGCAGGCGGCGAACAGCCCCGACATGGCCAACCGCTACCACGCGATGCAGACCCGCTTCAAGAAGTTCGAGGAGGCGGGCCCGCCGCCGGAGCCGCCTCGTGAGCAGGACATCAGGATGCGGCTGCGCGGCGGGCGGACCGGGGTGCGGGCGGTTACCTGCAAGAGCCTGGAGCTGACCGGGCTGATGAAGCCGTTCGATCTGGAGATCTACTACGGGGAACGGGTCGCCGTCCTCGGCTCCAACGGGTCGGGCAAGTCGCACTTCCTGCGGCTGCTGGCAGGGGAGCCGGTGGCGCACACGGGGGAGTGGAAGCTCGGGGCGCGGGTCGTGCCGGGCCACTTCGCCCAGACGCACGCGCACCCGGAGCTGCTCGGCAAGACGCTGGTGGAGATCCTCTGGTCCGAGCACGCCAAGGACCGCGGCGGGGCGATGTCGGTACTGCGGCGGTACGAGCTGGAGCGGCAGGGGGACCAGGCGTTCGAGCGGCTGTCCGGCGGGCAGCAGGCGCGGTTCCAGATCCTGCTCCTGGAGCTGGCGGGCACCACCGCGCTGCTCCTGGACGAGCCGACGGACAACCTGGACCTGGAGTCGGCGGAGGCGCTGCAGGACGGCCTGGAGGTGTACGACGGCACGGTGATGGCCGTCACGCACGACCGGTGGTTCGCGAAGTCCTTCGACCGGTATCTCGTCTTCGGCTCGGACGGGGTCGTACGGGAGACGTCGGAGCCGGTGTGGGATGAGCGGCGGGTCCAGCGGGCGCGGTGACCTTGGCGGCCGGCGGCCGGCGGCCGGCGGTCGGCGGGTGCGGTGCGGTGCGGGGTGCCGTGCGGGGTGCTGTGCGGCGCCGTTGCGGGGGCGCTGCCCCCGAGCCTCGAACGCCGGCGGGGCTGGAAAGGTTCGCCTCGAACGCCGGCGGGGCTGGGTGGTGCTGCGAGGCTGGCGGTGCTGCGGGGATGGTCGGAGGGGTCCGTTTTGACCCGCGTGGGGGCTCCCCGGTAGTGTCAGGGTTTGTTATGCGTATCGGCTTCGTCGTTTTCCTGCGATCAGCCCTTACGTAGGTTCTCTGGAGCAGTTACCAGTGGCTCGCATACGGGCAGTGCCCCGGCGCTGTGAGCCCCAGCTGCATGATCGCTTCAGGGGTGCCATGTGTTGTCTGGACCTCATCCACTGAAGAAGCGAAGGCTACGAAGTGCGTACGTACAGCCCCAAGCCCGGAGATGTGACGCGCCAGTGGCACATCATCGACGCTCAGGACATCGTCCTGGGCCGTCTGGCCACCACGGCTGCGAACCTCCTCCGAGGCAAGCACAAGGCGATCTACGCCCCCCACATGGACATGGGCGACTTCGTCATCATCATCAACGCCGAGAAGGTTCACCTCTCGGGTAACAAGAAGACCCAGAAGATGGCGTACCGCCACTCGGGCTTCCCGGGCGGTCTCCGTTCGGTGCGCTACGACGAGCTGCTCGCGAAGAACCCCGAGAAGGCCGTCGAGAAGGCCATCAAGGGCATGATCCCCAAGAACACCCTGGGCCGTCAGATGCTCTCGAAGCTCAAGGTCTACGCGGGCGACCAGCACCCGCACGCTGCTCAGCAGCCGGTCCCGTTCGAGATCACCCAGGTCGCGCAGTAGTTCCGGCCACCCCCTAAGACATACAGAAAGATCTGAGGAGAATCGTGGCCGAGACCACTGTTGAGACGACCGCCGACGACACGGTGGGCACCGAGGGCGAGGAGACCTTCGCCGAGGTGACCACCTTCGAGTCGGAGGTCCCCGTCGAGGGTGACTACACCTCCGAGTCGCTCGCGGGCCGCTTCGGCGACCCGCAGCCCGCGGCCGGCCTGGGCCGTCGCAAGAACGCCATCGCCCGCGTCCGGATCGTTCCGGGCACCGGCAAGTGGAAGATCAACGGTCGTACCCTTGAGGACTACTTCCCCAACAAGGTGCACCAGCAGGAAGTCAACGAGCCCTTCAAGGTGCTCGAGCTCGACGGTCGCTACGACGTTGTCGCCCGCATCTCGGGTGGCGGCGTCTCCGGTCAGGCCGGTGCCCTGCGCCTCGGCGTGGCCCGCGCGCTGAACGAGGCGGACGTGGACAACAACCGCGCCACGCTGAAGAAGGCCGGCTTCCTCTCCCGCGACGACCGTGCGGTCGAGCGCAAGAAGGCCGGTCTCAAGAAGGCCCGTAAGGCCCCGCAGTACAGCAAGCGCTAAATCGCCTGCTCGTCTGCATTACACGAACGCCCCGGCGGCACACTCCGTGCTGCTGGGGCGTTCGTTTATCGGGCCTCGCAGGCGTATAACGGCATGAGACGTTCATCGGCCCGCCCGCCTCACGCCTCTTGCGCGTGAGCCGCGCCGTGCCGTGCCGCGTCTTCCCCTGTGCCCGGCCGTTTTGCTGTTTTTGTGGTTGTGGTTGTTTAGTTTCGCTTGCTTTGATTTTTGTGGTTTCTGAGCACCTCGGAGGACACCAGTGGGACGACTCTTCGGTACGGACGGAGTGCGCGGTGTCGCCAACGCGGATCTGACGGCCGAGCTCGCGCTCGGGCTCTCGGTCGCGGCGGCGCACGTACTAGCCGAGGCGGGCACCTTCGCGGGCCATCGCCCGACCGCCGTGGTCGGCCGCGACCCCCGAGCCTCCGGAGAGTTCCTGGAGGCCGCCGTCGTGGCCGGCCTGGCCAGCGCGGGCGTGGACGTCCTGCGCGTCGGCGTGCTGCCGACGCCGGCCGTGGCGTACCTCACGGGCTCGCTCGGCGCCGACATCGGCGTGATGCTCTCCGCCAGTCACAACGCCATGCCGGACAACGGCGTCAAGTTCTTCGCGCGCGGCGGCCACAAGCTCGCCGACGAGCTGGAGGACCGGATCGAGACGGTCTACGAGCAGCACCGCACCGGTGAGCCGTGGAGCCGCCCGACCGGCGCGGGCGTCGGCCGGGTCACCGACTACACGGAGGGCTTCGACCGGTACGTCGCCCACCTCATCGGCGTCCTCCCCAACCGGCTCGACGGGCTGAAGGTCGTCCTGGACGAGGCACACGGCGCCGCCGCCCGGGTCTCGCCCGAGGCATTCGCCCGGGCCGGGGCCGAGGTCGTCACCATCGGCGCCGAGCCGGACGGCCTGAACATCAACGACGGCTGCGGCTCCACCCATCTGGAGCTGCTGCGCGCCGCCGTCGTCGAGCACGGCGCCGACCTCGGCATCGCCCACGACGGCGACGCCGACCGCTGCCTCGCCGTGGACGCGGCGGGCGACGAGGTCGACGGCGACCAGATCCTCGCCGTCCTGGCCCTCGCCATGCGGGAGGCCGGGCAGCTGCGCAAGGACACCGTCGTCGGCACGGTGATGTCCAACCTCGGCTTCAAGATCGCCATGGAGCGCGAGGGCATCCACCTCGTCCAGACGGCGGTCGGCGACCGTTACGTCCTGGAGTCGATGAAGGCCGAGGGCTTCGCGCTCGGCGGCGAGCAGTCCGGCCACGTCATCGTCCTGGACCACGCCACGACCGGCGACGGCACGCTGACCGGCCTGATGCTGGCGGCCCGCGTCGCCGCCACCGGCCGGGGCCTCGCCGAGCTGGCCGGGGTCATGCAGCGCCTGCCCCAGGTCCTCATCAACGTCCCCGACGTCGACAAGTCCCGGGTGAACACCTCCTCCGAGCTGGCCACCGCGGTGACCGAGGCGGAGCGCGAGCTCGGTTCCACCGGACGCGTCCTGCTGCGCCAGTCGGGCACGGAGCCGCTGGTACGGGTCATGGTCGAGGCCGCCGACATCGAGCAGGCACGCGCGGTCGCGGGCCGGCTGGCCGATGTGGTGAAGTCCGCGCTGGGCTGAGCCCGCGCTTCATGGACGTACGGAAGCCCCCGGCCGGCCGCCCCCGGATCTCGCACTCCATCGCATCCCCTGAGCTGGGGTGTTGCGACGACCACTAGAACCTGGGTGCCGCCGGGGGCTTCCGCGCGCGCCGGACCTTCCACAGCGCCTTCTCCAGCAGCAGCGTCAGCGTGCCCGCGAGGACGATCCCGCCGAGGTTGGCGAGCAGCTGCTGCCCGGAGCCGATGGTCTGCTGGTAGTCGGAGTAGCTGAACGCCACGGCCGCGTTGGCGGCGGCCGGGACCGTCGTCACCGAGATCGCCACGCCGACCAGGGCCCCGGACTTCGCCGAGGTGAGGGAGAGCGTCCCGGCGATGCCCGCCAGGAACGCCACGACGAACGACATCCAGTCCGGGTGCCAGATGAACCCGGTGTCGGGACGCGGCCGGCCGGCCATCGCGCTGTCGAAAAGGCCGAAGGCGTCCAGCAGCGAGACGAACCCCGCCGTGACGGCCATCGCCAGCGCGAAGCCGCCGATCAGCGCCCACAGCGACCGCGCCACCAGCCGGGGCGCACGCTGCACGAGGGCGGTGGAGATCCCGGCCAGCGGGCCGAACTCCGGGCCGACCGCCATCGCGCCCACGATCAGCACCGCGTTGTCGAGCATGACCCCGCAGGCGGCGAGCATGGTGGCGAGGGCGAGGAAGGAGACGTACGTGATGGAGAACGTCGACTCCTCGTTCGTCGCCTCCGTCAGCTCCTCCCACAGCACCGCGTCCGCGCTGTCGCCCGGCGCCTCGCGCTCCGCCTCCTCGGCGCGCGAGGAGAGGGTGAGGTCCAGGTGCTCGACGCTGATCGCCCCGGACTCGTCGATGCCGAGGCGCCGGAGCTTCTCGATCAGCTCGTCACCGGCCTCCCTCGCCACATCGCACAGCACCACGTCCCCGGCCGGGGAGCGGGCCGCGCCGGGCAGGACCACGAGGTGGGCGGTGCCGACGGTGGACTCCAGGAGGGCGATGACCTCGTCCGTCGCGTCGGCGGGCACGATGAGACGCAGGTGCAGCACGCGGCCGGCCCCCCGGGGGCTGAGCGGGGTCAGAGCTTGCGCAGGGAGAGCCTCTGGACCTTGTGGTCCGGCCCCTTGCGGAGGACCAGAGTGGCACGGCCGCGCGTCGGAGCCACGTTCTCCAGCAGGTTCGGCTTGTTGATGGTCCGCCACATGGTGCGCGCGTAGTCCAGGGCCTCCTCCTCGGAGACCTGGGTGTACTTGCGGAAGTACGAGGACGGGTCCTGGAACGCCGTGTCGCGCAGCTTGCGGAAGCGGCTGAGGTACCAGGTCTCGATGTCCTCGGCGCGCGCGTCCACGTACACGCTGAAGTCGAAGTAGTCGGCGAGCCCGACCCTGGTCCGGCCGTCCTTGCCGGGCAGCGCGGGCTGCAGGACGTTGAGACCCTCCACGATGAGGATGTCCGGGCGACGGACGGTGAGCCGCTCGCCGGGGACGATGTCGTAGATCAGGTGCGAGTAGACGGGCGCGGTCACCTCGTCCTTGCCCGCCTTGATGTCCGCGACGAACCGGGTCAGCGCCCGCCGGTCGTAGGACTCCGGGAACCCTTTGCGCGAGGTCAGCCCGCGCGCCTTGAGCTCCTTCATCGGCAGCAGGAACCCGTCGGTGGTCACCAGCTCGACGCGCGGGTGCTCGGGCCAGCGGGCGAGCAGGGCCTGGAGGATACGGGCGCTGGTGGACTTGCCGACGGCGACACTGCCCGCGACCCCTATGACGAACGGCGTACCGCGCTGCGCCCCGTGCCCGTTCCCGGCGTCCCCGAGGAAGGTGTTCAGCGCGCCGCGCAGCCCGGACGTGGCCTGGACGTACAGATTGAGGAGCCGGGAGAGCGGCAGGTAGACGTCCCGCACCTCGTCCAGGTCGATGACATCGCCGAGCCCCCGCAGCCGCTCCACCTCGTCGGCGGTCAGCGGCAGCGGGGTCTTGTCCCGCAGGGCGCTCCACTCGTCACGCGCGAGGTCGACGTAGGGGGTCGGCGCATGCTCGGTGCGGCGCTGCGGGCTCCGTGCGGGCGAAGTGATCACCCTTCATTGTCGCGGGAGTTTTGACGGAGTGGGGGGTGGGGTCGGTCACGTGGGTGCCGGGCCATGTCCGTATGACGGACGCGGGCCCGGTGTCCGCTCCCCTGTACCGGACACCGGGCCCGCGCCCGGGCTCTGTGCGGGCCGTACGGTCACGGTTCCTCACCCTTGGCGTCGACGGCGGCGGCCTTGGTCCTCGCGACGTTGATCAGGATGTCGCCGCGCTTGCGGACCGTACGGTCGGAACCGTCACCGTCGTCGGGGCCGAGAGGACCTCGTGGGTCTGGTGACGCCCTCGCGCAGTCGGCGGGCGGTGTCGTACCGGTCCCGGGTGCGGAACGCGACGAGGAACGTCTCCGCGGTGATGTCGTCCGCCGGGCCCTCCCCGAGCCGGCGGGCCACATAGCGGTGGATGTCCGGGGCGTGCCGGTCGTAGAGCCCGGCGAACAGTTCCGGCTCGCCGAGGGACCGCGCGACGACGTCCGCGTCGTCGGCACCGCCGGTGGGCGGGTCCGGGGGTGGTCCGGCCACTGCGCCTCCAGGGGTGGGTCGGTGGATGCCGGTCACCCTTGTCGCCCGCAGCGGCCGGAAAGGTTCACGGGTCTTCCAAGCCTGTCTGTAACATCGCGGGCCGCCCGGGCGTGCCTATGACAGGAAGCGGCAGGGATTCGACGACGACATCTCCCGGACTCCCGGAGTCCCGCACGACGACAACCTCCGCACGACCACGACCACGACCCCAACCATCGACCACAGTCAGGATCAGGATGTCGAAGGAAGCTGAGTTCGACGCCTTCTACACGGCGACGGCCAAACGCCTGGTCGCCACCGTCTACGCGATGACCGGCGACCTGACGGAGGCCGAGGACGCGGTCCAGGAGGCGTACGCACGGGCCTGGCAGCGCTGGGACCGGCTGACGCGCGAGGGCGACCCGCTCCCGTGGGTGCGCACCGTCGCGATCCGGCTCGCGGTCAGCGCCTGGCGCCGCACCCGCAACCGGCTCCGCGCCCAGCTGCGCCACGGCCCCGCGTCGGACGACCCGGGCCCGTCCGGGGGCTCCGCCGACCGGGCCGCGCTGGTGGCGGCCCTGCGTGAGCTGAGACCGGACCAGCGCCGGGCGGTGGTCCTGCACCACCTGCTGGACCTGCCGGTGGATGAGGTGGCCCGGGAGACGGGCTCCACGAGCGGAGCGGTACGGACCCGGCTCAGCCGGGCCCGCAGGCAACTGGGCGAGCGGCTCGCCCACATGGACGCGTACGACGACGAGGGGATGGCCCGGCATGGCTGACATCGAGGAACTGCTGACCGACACCCCCGTGCGGCTCGCCCCGGCCGCGGCCATCCGCGCCCGCGGCGACCGCCGCCGGACCAGCCGGCGGGCGGCCGTGGCCGTGGTGGCGGTCGTCGCCGCCGGAGCGATGGGCCTCGGCGCGTGGGCGGGCCTGGCGGTGCCGGACGAGTCGGGCGGTACGGACGTGGCCACCGTGGGCCCGAACCCGTTCAAGTCCGACGGGATCGTGCACGCCCTGGACCCCTCGGAGCTGCCCGCGCACGAGGTCCTGCGGTGGAAGACCTTCGACGGGGAGTGGGAAAAGGAGTCCGACAGCGCCCCCCTGCCGAAGGCGGGGCTGGGCAGCACGTGCGGGACGTGGTCCGGCGAGCTGGACCGGCTGCCCGAGATGCAGTACACCCGCCTGTACGCGGGCAAGGACGGCGCCCGCGCCCGGTACCGCGTCTCCACGTACGGGACCCGGGCCGAAGCCGCCGAAGCCATGGAACAGCT
Organism: Streptomyces sp. NPDC006261; assembly: GCF_040613515.1. Taxonomy (NCBI): domain Bacteria; kingdom Bacillati; phylum Actinomycetota; class Actinomycetes; order Kitasatosporales; family Streptomycetaceae; genus Streptomyces; species Streptomyces sp. NPDC006261. Next base: position 34,827 of record NZ_JBEXSI010000050.1, on the reverse strand, counting down.
GGACGAGACACTCGTCGGCTGCGGGGTGAAGAGGGCCGTGGGGGAGCCGGACGGCAAGTACATCGGGGAGACCCGGGACACGGGGGACCAGCTCGACGTCACCGTGACGTCCTGGGGGACGTGGGTCGGGGTGGTGGAGGTCCAGTGGCCCGCGGAGAGCTGGGACAACTGACCTGGCCGCCCGGGCCCGGGCATGGGGCGGTGGCCACCCGACCGGGGGGCGGGTGGCCACCGTTCTCATCGCGTCCCGTCGCGTCCCGTCGGTCCTGGGCGGCCATCGCCTCGCCGAGGACGCCGTCTGGCGCCTGTGGGAGCTCCGCTGGCTCAGAGGTGCGAGGACGGTCGGCGGTTCGGCGGTTCCACCGGATCGCGACTGCCGCGGCCCGGTGGACCACCTGCGGCGGCTCGTTCCCGGCGTCGCGGCCGGGACACCGGCCCGTCGGCTGCCGCTCCCGAGCAAGCGTCCGCGCCCACCCGACGCTCCTTCCCCGAGGTCCGGAAAAGATTTCGGGCGGCGTGTCGATCGGGGGCCGTCCCGTTCGTCGTCATCGTGTAAGGCGACCCGCACCCGGCGGGCGCTCCACACAGGTGACAGGAGCCGGACCATGAAGTACATGCTGCTGATCCACAGCGGGACCGTCGACGAGCAGGGCGGGGCGCCGCAGTGCACCGTCGAGGACTGGATGGCCTACGACAAGGACGTACGCGACGCGGGCATCCTCGTCTCCGGGGAGTCGCTGGCCGATCTGGTGACCGCGACCACCGTGCGGGTCTCGTCGGCGGGGGAGCGGACCGTGACGGACGGGCCGTTCGCGGAGACGCGGGAGCTGCTGGGCGGGTTCCTCGTCATCGACGTGCCCGACCTCGACGCAGCCCTCGACTGGGCCGCGCGCTGTCCCGGCGCGCGGGACGGCGGCTCGGTCGTCGTCCGGCCGGTCGCGGACTTCGGGGGCTGAGAGCGGTGGTGGGTGAGGAGCCGGAGGAGGCTCGGGTCGCCGTCGAGGCGGTGTTCCGGGAGGAGCGGGGGCTGTTGCTCGCCTCCCTCGTGCGCCGGTTCGGGGATCTCGACCTGGCCGAGGAGGTGACGTCCGAGGCGATCGAGGCGGCCCTGCGCCACTGGCCGGCCGAGGGCGTCCCCGCCCGGCCCGGGGCCTGGCTGCTGACGACCGCGCGGCGTAAGGCGGTGGACCGGTTGCGGCGGGACCAGGCGTACGCGGCGCGGCTCGCCGTCCTCCAGGCCGACGCGGAGCGGGACGAGGCCGCACCGGTTACGAAGGTGTCCGGCTTCGGCGAACTGCCGGACGAGCGGCTCCAGTTGTTCTTCACCTGCGCCCACCCCGCCCTCGCCGCCGAGGACCGTGCCGCCCTCACCCTGCGCTGCCTCGCCGGGCTCACCACGCCCGAGGTGGCGCGGGCCTTCCTCGTGCCGACGGCGACCATGGCCCAGCGGATCGTGCGGGCGAAGAAGAAGATTCGCGAGGCCCGGATCCCGTTCCGGGTGCCCGGGCCCGACGAGCTGCCGGAGCGGCTGCCCGGGGTGCTCCAGGTCGTCTACTCGGTCTTCACCGAGGGGTACGCGGCCAGTTCCGGCCCTCGTCTCCAGCGGCTCGACCTGGCCGACGAGGCGGTCCGGCTGGCCCGGATACTGCACCGCCTGCTCCCCGCCGAACGGGAGGCCGCCGGGCTCCTCGCGCTGTTGCTCCTCGTCCACGCCCGGCGCGGCGCGCGGACCGGCCCGGAGGGGGAGCCGGTGCTCCTGGAGGACCAGGACCGGGGACTCTGGGACCGGGCGATGATCGAGGAGGGGCGTGCCCTGGTGGTCCGGGCGCTGACCGGGGGGCCGGCCGGGCCGTACGGGGTGCAGGCCGCCGTCGCCGCCCTGCACGACGAGGCGGCGGACGTGGAGTCCACGGACTGGGTGCAGATCGTGGCCCTGTACGACGTGCTGCTCACCCTGACCCCGTCCCCCGTGGTAGCGGTGAACCGCGCCGTGGCGGTCGCGATGCGCGACGGGCCGGGGGAGGGGCTGGCGCTGCTCGACGCGCTGGGCGGCGAACCCAGGCTGCGGGCGTACGGGCCGTACGCGGTGGCGCGGGGCGATCTGCTGAGCCGCCTGGGGCGGGGCGGGGAGGCGGCCGTGGCCTATCGGGAGGCGCTGGAGCTGGCGGGCACCGAGCCGGAGAGGGCGGCGCTCCGGCGGAAGCTGGGGGAGGTACGGGAAGGCGGGTGACCCTCCCCCCTCCCCAGGGCTGCTTCACGTCGACGTAGTCCGCCGTGGAGGTGACCGCCGCGGTGGTGGACGTGCCCGCGAAGGAGCAGCGGAAGTAGCCGTCCGCCGTGGCCTTCGTCGTCGTCCGCAGCCTGCCCTCGTGGTGGTGGACGTGCCCTCCGCGTCCGGGGCGGGCGTCATGCTCCCGGGCCAGGCCAGCACCCTCAGGCTCCGGACACCGCAGTGGTCCGACACCCGGGCGCGGTGAAGGTGAGCGAGCCGACCTGGCCCGCGCGCGGGGCGACGTACGCGACGGAAGCCTTCGCCACCCCGGGCCCGGTGCTCCGGGTGCTCCCGGTCTCCCCGGCGAAGGCGCCCGCTCCTGCCGGCAGGGCGGCACCGGCGAGGGCGGAGACGGTGACGGCACGCTTGGGCATGGGAGCTCCACGGTGCAGCGATGGCCGGTCAGGTCATCGGTTGATCGTTGCGCTGTGTCGATGGTGGAGCGACCGGGGTGCTCGGGGCGTGCGTGCGCGTGCTCATTCCTCGTGCTCAGTGGCGTAGGACAGTTCCAGGGAGACGGGCTCGGTCTGCTGGTCGGAGGCCGTGACGTGGGTGGTGTGGCGGGTGAGGCGCAGGCCCATCGCGGCGAGTTCGCCGGGTTCGTGGAGGGCGCAGAGCAGGGCCGCCGCCGCGGGGAGCGTGAGGGGGGTGGTGGGGCTGTGTCCGAGGGCGGCAGCGGTGTCGGGGGCGGTGAGGGCCGCCTGGCGGGCGTGGTCGAGGACCTCGCCGGGGTCGTCGACGACGAGTTCCTCGATCTCGATGCGCCGGGTGCGTACGCGGAGGTCCGGGGGGCGCCGGTGGAGCTGCCTCGGTGGTGCGAGGGCGGGGCGAGGGTCCGGGTGGGTCAGGTTCGGGCGGTTCATGAGGCGGGCTCCAGAGTGCGGACGTACGGGACCGTCGAGTTCGGGGCGGGGGCCGGGGAGGCAGCACGAGGACGGAGGCGGCGGGCGGGGAGGGCGCCGGTCGTTCAACTGCGGTCCCGTGGAAAGCTGGTGATGGTGGGGCGGGCGAGGAGATGGCTGATCCGGACGCGCGCGCGATCGAGGACCGAGGTGGCCAAAAGGGCTCCGCGAGGGGTGCGAGAGGCGGTGACAACGCTCCGCCGCGTTGTGGTCGGTGGGGACAGACATACTCACCATGGGAGCGGCGCGCGATCGTCGCAAGGTGCGCTGTGTGCACTGCGCGCAGGCCGCGTGAACTGTCGGATGGCGGGCCGGATCAGAAGGATGAGCCGTGGCACGTGAAAGGTCGGGCCGGACAGCACAGCACCTCGTCCTGGTGGCGCGTCTGCGGCACCTGCGGGAAGGGGCAGGCCTGTCCGTACCCCAGGCCGCGAAGCTGCTCGGCTGGCACCCGTCGACGCTGCGGAGGCTGGAGCAGGCGCAGACCTCCCTGGACGTGGGGCAGGTGTCCGCGCTGCTCGACCAGTACGGGGCGGGCGCGTCCGAGACCGACGACATCATGGGCCGGCTCAACGCGGCCAACGTGCCCGGCTGGTGGCATCCGCTGCGCGATGCGATGGACCCCTGGCTCATGGACCTGATGAGCGTGGAGTCCGCCGCGAGCGTCGTACGCACCTGGGACCCGGCGCTCGTACCGTTGCTGCTGCGGACCCCGGCGTACGCCATGGCCGTGGACGCCGCCCTGCGGCCCGAGCTGGACCCCGCGGTCCGGCGGCGGCGCGCGGAGCTGCTGGTGATGCGTCAGCGGCGGCTGCGTGAGCAGCAGGCGCGGGTGTGGGCGGTCCTGCCGGTCACCGCACTGCGTTGCCGGGTCGGTGACGGAGAGGTGATGCGCGAACAGCTCGCCGCGCTCCAGGAGGCGGCGGAGCGGCGGGATGTGATGGTGCAGCTCCATGCCGAGGACGCACCGCCCCACCCGCTGACCGGGGTTCCGGCATTGAGTCTGTACCGCGTGGAGATCCGGGAGATCGCGGATCACGTGGTGCGTGAGGGCGGGCTGCCGGGAACGGCGGAGGTGTGGGACAGCGGCCCGCCGGTACAGGAATATCAGGCGATGCTGGACGTGTCGTGTGTGATGGCGATGCGTCCGGACCGAACGAGGGAGATCCTGCAGGATGAGTACGACCGGGAACGGGGCTGAACTGCCCGCGCAGATCGACACGAGCGTCGCGCACTCCGCGCGCGTGTGGAACTACTGGCTCGGCGGGAAGGACAACTTTCCGGCGGACCGGGCCGCGGGCGATGCCTACCGTGAGAAGTACCCGCTGATCGAGACGTTCGCGAAGGAGTCGCGTGACTTCCTGCGCCGTACGGTGACCTACCTCGCCCGGGATGCCGGGATCAGGCAGTTCCTGGACGTCGGCGCGGGCCTGCCGACGGCGAACAACACGCACGAGGTCGCGCAGCGGATAGCCCCGGACGCGAAGATCGTCTACGTCGACCACGACCCGCTGGTGCTGCTGCACGTCCACGCGCTGCTGACCAGCAGCGCCGAGGGCGCGACCGCCTACGTGGAGGCCGACATGCGCGACACGGAGGCGGTCCTGGAGGGCGCGGCCCGGACCCTGGACCTGAGCCGGCCCGTCGCCCTCGTGATCTCCGACGTCCTGGGGCACATCGTGGACTGGGACGACGCCCTGTCCCTGGTACAGCGGCTGGTGGCGCGTCTGCCCTCGGGCAGCTACCTGTCCCTGTCCCACTCCACCGCCTCGGACGAGGCCCACCGGGCGGTCCAGGACGAGTACAACAGCAGCGGGGCGATCCCGTACATCTTCCGCGAGCCGGAGACCACGATCGCGTTCTTCGACGGGCTGGAGATGGTGGAGCCGGGGATGGTGTCCTGGCCGAACTGGCGGCCCGACGCGAACACCGGCACCACCACCGGCCGGGCCGGATGGGGAGCCGTCGCCCGCATTCCCTGACCGTGCCGGTCATCGCCGCGCCGCGCACCCGGACCGCGGGTGCGCGGCGCGCTCCGTCCGCCGAGGGGGCGCGGTATGAGTACCACTACGCACACGACCGGACCCGACGCCGGGGGCCCGGGGGATTCCCGCGCGGTGCGGGAGGCGATGGCGGACCGGCTGCTGCGGGCCGCGACGCGGTCCGGTGCGCAGCTGGTGAGTGAGGCCGCCGTGCTCGTCCAGGGGGCGGCGGTGCTGGCCGACCCGATAGCCGGGGCCGTCTACAGCACGCCCGCCACCGCGGCGGCCGACGGTGTCCACGCCGCGGCCCATCCGCGGGAGCACCCGCACCATGTGCAGCGCCCGGCGGCCGGAGCCGTCCTCGTCCTGCATCCGGCGCCCACCCTGGCCGCCGAACACGTCGGGCTCGTCGCCACCACCACTGCGGCCCTCCTGGAGGTGCGTGGGCAGCGCGCCGCCGAGCTGCGCGCCGAGCAGATGCGGCTGCACAGCACCCTGCTCCGGCTGCTTCTGGCCGGTCACACCACCTCGGTCACGAACACCGTGCGCGCCGGCGAACTCACGCATGTCACGCTCTACCGGCTCACCGGCCCCGACGTCCCCACCGCCCACCAGGTCCTCTGGCGGGCCGTCCGCCCGTCCCTGGCCGGACACGGCGGCGCCTGCGCCCTGATCGGTGAGGTGGACGGCGAGCTCCTGGTCGCCGAACTCCACCACGGCAGCGACGACGGGCGGGTCCTGCGCCTGGTCTCCCGGGTGAGCGAACGTCACAACCTCCTCGCGGGCCTGGCCGGACCGCTGCCCCTGGCCGAGGCGCCCACCGCCCACGCCGACGCGGCGGCGGCCCGGCACAGCGCCACCCCCGCCCACCGCATCGTCCCCGCCGACGCCGTCGGCACCCCTCAGCTAGCCCGCCTGCTCCCCCCTGGCCCGTACACCGCCTGGGCGCGGTCCGTGCTGAGCCCGCTGACCCCGGACCACCGGCACCTGCTCCTGGTCCGGCTCCGCACCGGCAGCGCCCCCCGTGCCGCCGCCGCGCTCGGGCTCTCGCCCGGCACCGTCCGCACCCGGCTCCGCGGCCTTGCCGCCCTCCTCGGCGCGGACCTCGGCGACATCACCGTGCAGGCCCATCTGCTGCTCGCGCTCCGCGCCCCGACGCGGGGCGACGGCCATGAGGACAGCAACTGCCAGGCGGGGAGCAACGGCCAGGAGGAGAGCAGCCGCAAGGAAGACGGCCAGGCCCGGCTGGAGACGCTGCCCGGCGGGATCCTGGACACCGACGCGGCCCGCACCTGGGCCGTCGGCCTGGTCGGGGGGCTCGAACCGCACCTGCGTATCGCGCTCGCCTGCTGGCTGCGCCACCACGCCAGAACCGCTCCCGCCGCGACCGAACTGCACGTCCACCGAACCACCCTGACGATCTGGCTCACCCGGTGCGCCGAGCGCCTCGGGCAGAACCTCGCCGATGCCGCCGTGCGGGCCGAACTGCACCTCGCCCTGGAGGCCACCGCGAAGGACGGGGACGACCCGCGGTCTCTGCCTCGGAGGGGCGGCCGCACCTACCGCCGCCTCTGAGCTGTCCCCCCTCGGGGGAGAGTGGCCGGAAAGTACACCTTGACCCGGTCATGACATGGCTCCATCCTGTGCCCGTCGCACAGCTCCACCCCCCACCCCGACGGACTCAGGAGACTGCCAGCATGCGACTCGCCAACACACGGAAATCCCGCCCGGCGAAAGCCGGAACGAAGGCCGGCACGGCCAGGACGAAGGCCCGGCGGAACGCCACCCTCGCCGTCCTGCTCGCCCTCGGTCTCGCCGCCCCGGCGACCGCCGTGGCCACAGCCGGGCCCGCCGCCCGTAACGCGGCCGTCGCGGCGGACGAGCGGCCGGTCCAGTACGAGATCACCGGGCGCACCACCCCTGCCGCCCGCACCGCGATCCTCCGCACGGGCGTCACGATCGACGAGGTCCACGACCACGGCATCGTGATCAGCGCGAAGGCTGACCAGGTCAGGAAACTCCGGGCCACGGGCCACGTCCTGGAGGCCCTGCCCGCACCGGACGCCCACGCCCACGGCGAGGAAGGCGTCGGCGCGCTCGACTTCCCGCCGGCCGACTCCCGCTACCACAACTACGCCGAGATGACGGCGGCGATCGACGCCCGTATCGCCGCCAACCCCTCGATCATGAGCAAGCGCGTCATCGGCAGGACCTACCAGGGCCGCGACATCGTCGCGATCAAGATCAGCGACAACGTGGCCACCGACGAGGCCGAGCCCGAGGTCCTGTTCACCGCCCACCAGCACGCCCGCGAGCACCTGACGGTCGAGATGTCGCTCTACCTGCTGCGCGAGTTCGCGGCGGGGTACGGGAACGACTCCCGGATCACCCAGGCGGTCAACGGCCGCGAGCTGTGGATCATCCCGGACATGAACCCGGACGGCGGCGAGTACGACATCGCCACCGGCTCGTACCGCAGCTGGCGCAAGAACCGGCAGCCCAACTCCGGCTCCACCGCCGTGGGCACCGACCTCAACCGCAACTGGGCCTACAAGTGGGGCTGCTGCGGCGGCTCCTCCTCCAGCCCGTCCTCGGACACCTACCGGGGCCGGGCCGCCGAGTCCGCGCCCGAGACGAAGGTCGTGGCGGACTTCGTACGCAGCCGGGTGGTCGGCGGGAGGCAGCAGATCACGGCGGCCATCGACTTCCACACGTACAGCGAGCTGGTGCTCTGGCCGTTCGGCTACACGTACAACGACACGGCCCCCGGCATGACGGCCGACGACCGCAACGCGTTCGCGGCGGTGGGCCGGAAGATGGCGGCGAGCAACGGGTACACCGCCGAGCAGTCCAGCGACCTCTACATCACGGACGGCTCGATCGACGACTGGCTGTGGGGCTCGCAGAGGATCTTCGGCTACACCTTCGAGATGTTCCCGCGCTCGGCCTCGGGCGGCGGCTTCTACCCGCCCGACGAGGTCATCGAGCGCGAGACCTCCCGTAACCGGGACGCGGTCCTGCAACTGATCGAGAACGCGGACTGCATGTACCGGTCGATCGGCAAGGAGGCGCAGTACTGCTGACCGGTCATCGCCGGCTGGGCCCCGGTGCGGGCCGTTGCTCATGCCCGCACCGGAGCTCAGGCCACGTCGTGCACGCTGTGTTCGGCGGGATCCGGGGCGGGGCGGGCGACCGTGCGGTAGTCGAGGTCGTCATGGATGGCCAACAGGCCGTGATGGGCCGCCGTGGCGGCGATGATGAGGTCCACGGCGGAAGCGCCCCGGTGCTGACCGGCGCGTGCCATGCGGCGCTGGACCGAGGCGATCCAGAGCTTCATCGTCCATGCCCCAGGGTCACCGACCTCTCCGGCCGCCCTTCGTGTGGGTCATGCACATAGAGTCGTATGGCGCCGACATTCCCTTACGCGAGCCGCTTCCGGCCTTAGGGTGCCGCTATGTGCGGAATCGTGGGTTATGTCGGTGGTCAGTCGGCGCAGGATGTCGTCGTCGCGGGACTCAAACGCCTCGAATACCGGGGCTACGACTCGGCGGGTGTCGCCGTTCTCGCGGACGGCGGGCTCGCCGCCGCGAAGAAGGCGGGCAAGCTCGTCAATCTGGAGAAGGAGCTGGGGGACCGGCCGCTGCCGACCGGGCGGACCGGGATCGGTCATACGCGGTGGGCGACACACGGGGCGCCCAACGACGTGAACGCCCACCCCCACCTGGACAACGCGGGCCGGGTCGCCGTCGTCCACAACGGGATCATCGAGAACTTCGCGGCCCTGCGGCGCGAGCTGACCGGGCGCGGGCACGCCCTGGGGTCGGAGACCGACACCGAGGTCGTCGCGCACCTGCTGGCCGAGGCGTTCTCGGCGGGCGGGGACCTCGCGGGCGCCATGCGGCAGGTCTGCCGGCGGCTGGAGGGGGCGTTCACCCTCGTCGCCGTGCACGCGGACCAGCCGGACGTCGTGGTCGGGGCCCGGCGCAACTCGCCGCTCGTGGTGGGGGTGGGGGCCGACGAGTGGTTCCTGGCCTCCGACGTCGCCGCGTTCATCGCCCACACCCGGTCCGCCATCGAACTCGGCCAGGACCAGGTCGTCGAGCTGAGCCGGGAGGGCGTCACCGTCACCGGGTTCGACGGGGCCCTCGCCGAGGTGCGCGAGTACCACGTCGACTGGGACGCCTCCGCCGCCGAGAAGGGCGGTCACGCCTCCTTCATGCTCAAGGAGATCGCCGACCAGCCCCAGGCCGTCGCCGACACCCTCCTCGGCCGGATCGACGGCGAGGGGGCGCTGACTCTGGACGAGGTGCGCATCCCCGACGCCGAACTCCGCGAGGTCGACAAGGTCGTCATCGTCGCCTGCGGGACCGCCTTCCACGCCGGGATGATCGCCAAGTACGCCATCGAGCACTGGACCCGGCTGCCCTGCGAGACCGAGCTCGCCAGCGAGTTCCGCTACCGCGACCCGATCCTCGACCAGCGCACCCTCGTCGTCGCCATCTCCCAGTCCGGCGAGACCATGGACACCCTGATGGCCCTCCGGCACGCCCGCGACCAGGGCGCGAAGGTGCTCGCCATCTGCAACACCAACGGCTCGACGATTCCGCGCGAATCCGATGCCGTCCTCTACACGCACGCCGGGCCCGAGGTCGCCGTCGCCTCCACCAAGGCCTTCCTCACCCAGCTCGTCGCCTGCTACCTCGTCGCCCTGTATCTGGGCCAGCTGCGGGGCACCAAGTGGGGTGACGAGATCCGTACGGTGGTGCGCCAGCTCTCCGCGATCTCCGGCGAGGTCGAACGCGTACTGGAGACCATGGAGCCCGTCCGCGAGCTGGCCCGCTCCCTGGCCCACCACGACACCGTGCTCTTCCTCGGGCGCCACGTCGGCTACCCGGTCGCCCTCGAAGGCGCGCTCAAGCTCAAGGAGCTCGCCTACATGCACGCCGAGGGGTTCGCGGCCGGGGAGCTCAAGCACGGGCCCATCGCGCTCATCGAGGAAGGCCTTCCGGTCGTCGTCATCGTGCCCTCGCCGCGCGGGCGTTCCGTGCTCCACGACAAGATCGTCTCCAACATCCAGGAGATCCGGGCGCGGGGGGCGCACACCATCGTCGTCGCCGAGGAGGGCGACGAGGCCGTCGTCCCGTACGCCGACCACCTCATCACCGTCCCCGCAACGCCTACGCTGCTTCAGCCGCTGGTCGCCACCGTGCCGCTCCAGGTCTTCGCCTGCGAGCTGGCGACGGCCCGTGGCAACGAAGTGGACCAGCCGCGCAATCTGGCGAAGTCCGTGACCGTGGAGTGAGCCGGGGCGCGCGCCCCGCGTGATGGGGATGGCGAGGGTGGGTTCGTGATCATCGGAGTCGGAATCGACGTGGCCGAGATCGAGCGGTTCGGCGCCGCGCTGGAGCGTACGCCCCAGTTGGCCGACCGGCTCTTCGTCGAGAGCGAGCTGACGCTGCCCAGCGGCGAGCGGCGCGGCATCGCCTCGCTCGCCGCCCGGTTCGCCGCGAAGGAGGCACTGGCGAAAGCGCTCGGCGCGCCGGGCGGACTGCTGTGGAGCGACGCGGAGGTCTGGGTCGAGGCCAGCGGGCAGCCCCGGCTGCGGGTGAGCGGCACGGTGGCCGCCCGCGCGGCCGAACTGGGCGTGCGCGGCTGGCACGTCTCGCTCAGCCATGACGCCGGGGTGGCTTCGGCCGTGGTGATCGCGGAGGGGTGAGGCGCTTCCGGTCGACGGGGGTGGCGTTCGGCCCCGTGATCGCCCAGGGTTGGCCCCATGCGACGTGCCTACAGCGTGGAGACCGTACGGGCCGCCGAGGCCGCCCTCATGAAGCGGGTGCCCGAAGGCGCCCTGATGCAGCGCGCCGCCGCCGGCCTCGCCGTGGCCTGCGGCGATCTGTTGCGGCGCAACGGCCGGGTGTACGGGTCCCGGGTCCTGCTCCTGGTCGGCAGCGGCGACAACGGGGGCGACGCCCTGTACGCGGGCGCACGCCTCGCCCGCCGGGGCGCCGGGGTGCGCGCCCTCCTCCTCTCGCCCGCCCGGGCGCACGCCGGCGGCCTCGCCGCGTTCCTGACCGCCGGGGGACAGGTGGCCGACGGCCCCGACGGGCTGGGGGGCCTGGACCTCGTCGTCGACGGCATCACCGGGATCGGCGGGATCGGCGGCCTGCGCGAGGACGCCGTCGCGCTGCTGCGGGCGGTGACCCGGGGCCGGGACCGTACGCCCGTCATCGCCGTCGACCTGCCCAGCGGGGTCGAGGCCGACAGCGGGGAGGTCCACGGCGAAGCCGTGACGGCCGACGCGACCGTCACCTTCGGCACGTACAAGCCCGGCCACCTGATCGACCCGGCCGCCGGACACGCGGGCGCCCTGCGGCTGGTGGACATCGGGCTCGGCCCGGAGCTGCCGGAGCCGCCGGACCTGGAGGCGCTCCAGTACGCGGACGTGGCGGCGCTGCTGCCGGTGCCGGGCGGCGAGAGCGACAAGTACAGCCGGGGAGTCGTCGGCGTCGTCGCCGGTTCCGATCGCTACCCGGGCGCGGCGGTCCTCGCGGTCGCGGGCGCCCTGCACGGCGGGGCCGGGGCGGTCCGGTACGTCGGGTCCGGCGCGGACGCGGTGATCGCCCGCTTCCCGGAGACGCTGGTGCACGCCGGGCCGCCGTCGAAGGCCGGACGCGTCCAGGCCTGGGTGATCGGGCCCGGCCTCGGGGACGGCAGGTGGGCGGAGGAAGCCGTCGCCGACGTGCTCGGCGCCGACGTCCCCGTACTGGTCGACGCGGACGGGCTGCGGCTGCTGGACGTGGAGACCGTACGGACCCGGACCGCCGCCACCGTCCTGACCCCGCATGCCGGGGAGGCCGCCGCCCTGCTCGGCGTGGCGCGCGAGGAGGTGGAGGCCGGGCGGCTCGCCGCCGTACGGGAACTGGCCGCCCGCTACCGCGCCACCGTGCTCCTCAAGGGGTCCACGACCCTGGTCGCGGAGGCCCGGGACACGCCCGTACGGGTCAACCCGACCGGGACCGGCTGGCTCGCCACGGCGGGCAGTGGCGATGTGCTCTCCGGGCTGACCGGGTCCCTGCTCGCGGCCGGGCTCGCCCCGCGCGACGCCGCGTCCGTCGGCGCCTACCTGCACGGGCTCGCCGCCCGGCACGGCTCCGACGGGGCCCCGGTCTCCGCGCAGGACGTCGCGGACGGCATCCCGGCGGCCTGGCGCGACGTGCGGGCGGGGTGAGCCGGGGCGAGGATCGAGACCCAGGACTCGAAGGGCGGTCGGCATGGTGAGCGGCAGCGACCCCGTACGCGTACGCAGGGTCTACGACCCGCCCGAGGACGGCGACGGCACCCGCGTCCTCGTCGACCGGCTCTGGCCGCGCGGCGTCCGTGAGGAGCGCGCCGCGATCGACGTGTGGCTGAAGGACGTCACCCCCTCGGACGAGCTGCGCTCCTGGTACCACCAGGACCGCTCCGGTGCCCGCCACGACACCTTCGTCGACCGCTACCGCACCGAGCTGGACGACCCGGCCCACACCGAGGCCGTCGACCGGCTGGCGGGCATCGTGCGCGAGGGCGGGCCCGTCACGCTGATCACCGCCGTCAAGGACGTGGCCGACAGTCATGTGCCCGTCCTGGTCGACCACCTCAACCATGTGATGAAACGTACATAGGCGTAGATACCGGCGTGCACTGCCGGGGAGGCGGCGGGCGCCTCTGAGAGACTGGGCGCGATGAACGAGACAGCGTCCCTGAGAGCCCGTGCCGAGATCGACCTCGCCGCGCTGCGCGCCAATGTGCGTGCCCTGCGAGAGCGGGCGGCCGGGGCACAGCTCATGGCCGTGGTGAAGTCCGACGGATACGGGCACGGCGCCGTGCCGTGCGCCCGGGCCGCCCGTGAGGCCGGCGCGACCTGGCTCGGCACCGCGACCCCGCACGAGGCCCTCGCCCTGCGGGACGCCGGTCTCGACGGCCGGATCATGTGCTGGCTCTGGACGCCGGGCGGACCCTGGCGCGATGCCGTCGAGGCCGACATCGACGTGTCGGTCAGCGCGATGTGGGCGCTGCGCGAGGTCGTCGCTGCCGCCGCTGCCGCCGGCCGTCCGGCCCGCGTCCAGCTCAAGGCCGACACCGGCCTCGGCCGCAACGGCTGCCAGCCCGCCGACTGGCCCGAACTCGTCGCCGAGGCCCGCGCCGCCGAGCGGACCGGGACCATCCGGATCACCGGCCTCTGGTCCCACTTCGCCTGCGCCGACGAGCCCGGCCACCCCTCGATCGCCGCCCAGCTCTCCGCGTTCCAGGACATGGTCGCGTACGCCGAGAAGGAGGGCGTCGACCCCGAGGTGCGCCACCTGGCCAACTCCCCGGCCACGCTGACGCTCCCCGAGGCCCACTTCGACCTCGTGCGGACCGGCATCGCGATGTACGGCGTCTCACCCGCCCCCGAACTGGGCACCCCCGCCGAGCTGGGGCTGCGCCCGGTGATGACGCTCGCCGCCGCCGTCGCCCTGGTCAAGGACGTCCCGGCCGGACACGGCGTCAGCTACGGCCACCACTACGCCACCGCCGCCGGGACGACGCTCGGCCTCATCCCCGTCGGGTACGCGGACGGCATCCCGCGCCATGCCTCGGGGCGCGGCCCCGTCCTGGTCGGCGGGAAGGTCCGCACGGCGGCGGGCCGCGTCGCCATGGACCAGTTCGTCGTCGACCTCGGCGGCGACCGGCCCGAAGCGGGCGCGGAGGCCGTGCTGTTCGGGCCGGGTGACCGGGGCGAGCCGAGCGTCGAGGACTGGGCGGTGGCCGCCGGCACCATCGGGTACGAGATCGTCACCCGGATCGGCAGCCGGGTACCGAGGGTGTACGTGAACGAGACGGCAGGTCCGGCAGGTCCGGCCGATCCGAGCGGGGGCGCACCACAGTGAGCGAGAACAGCGCGGGGGCGGCGGCGGGGGACGTCATGGCCGTGGCCGCCACGACAGCGGCCGGCTGGCGCCGGGCGGGCGTCGCCGGGGCCGCGATAGGAGTGCTCGCCGCCGGCGCGGCGGCCGGGGTCGCCGTCGAGCGGCTCACCGTCGGGCGCGGGATGCGCAAGAAGGCCCGCCTCGCGCTGGACGCGACCGGGCCCTACGGCTCGCTGCGCGGGACGCCCGGCCGGGCCGTCGCCGACGACGGGACCGAGCTGTACTACGAGGTCGACGAGGTGGAGCCCACGGCGCCCGCCGACGGAGCCGCGTCCGACGGCACCCGGCGCCGCCGGCTCTTCGGGCGCAGGGCCCCCGCCCCCGTCACCGTCGTCTTCAGCCACGGCTACTGCCTCGGCCAGGATTCATGGCACTTCCAGCGCGCCGTCCTGCGCGGCCTCGTCCGCGCCGTCTACTGGGACCAGCGCAGCCACGGGCGCTCCGAGCGCGGGCGCGCCCAGGCGCAGGGGGTGGCCCTTGGCATCGACCAGCTCGGTCGCGACCTCAAGGCCGTCATCGACGCGGCGGCCCCCGAGGGGCGCATCGTGCTCGTCGGCCATTCCATGGGCGGCATGACGATGATGGCGCTGGCCGACCAGTACCCGGCCCTCATCCGCGACCGGGTCGCCGCCGTGGCGTTCGTCGGCACCTCCAGCGGCAAGCTCGGCGAGGTCAACTTCGGGCTGCCGGTGGCGGGCGTACGGGCGGTGCGCCGGGTGCTGCCGGGGGTGCTTCGGGCGCTGGGTACGCAGGCGGAGCTGGTGGAGAAGGGGCGCCGGGCCACGGCCGACCTCTTCGCCGGGCTGATCAAGCGGTACTCGTTCAGCTCGCGGGACGTGGATCCGGCGGTCGCCAGGTTCGCGGAGCGGCTGATCGAGTCGACCCCGATCGACGTGGTCGCCGAGTTCTACCCGGCCTTCACCGAGCACGACAAGAGCGGTGCGCTGCCCGCCTTCCGGGACGTGCCGGTGCTGATCCTGGCCGGGGAGAAGGACCTGGTCACCCCCAGCTCGCACAGCGAGGCCATCGCGGACGTGCTGACGGAGGCCGAGCTGATCCTGGTGCCGGACGCCGGGCACCTGGTGATGCTGGAGCACCCGGAGACGGTCACCGACCGGCTGGCCGACCTGCTCGTACGCAGCGGAGCGGTGGCTGCCGCTAACGTTGGCGAGCATGGAAGCACCGCACAGCAGCCCGGCCGCTGAGATGGCTCCGGGCACCCCCACGGACCTCCCCGAGGCCGTCACCGTGACGATCACCGTCGACTCGCCCGGACAGATGCAGGATCTCGGCCGCCGCCTCGCCCGCGTCCTGGCCCCCGGCGACCTGGTCATGCTCACCGGCGAGCTGGGCGCCGGGAAGACGACGCTGACCCGGGGGCTCGGTGAGGGCCTCGGCGTGCGGGGCGCGGTCACCTCGCCCACCTTCGTCATCGCCCGCGTCCACCCCTCGCTGGTCGACGGGCCGGCCCTGGTCCACGTCGACGCGTACCGCCTGGGCGGCGGGCTCGACGAGATGGAGGACCTGGACCTCGACGTGTCGCTGCCGGACTCGGTGGTGGTCGTGGAGTGGGGCGACGGCAAGGTGGAGGAGCTCTCCGAGGACCGGCTGCGCGTGCTCATCGACCGCGCGACCGGCGCCACGGACGACGAGCGGCGCGAGGTGACCCTGGTCGGCATCGGGGCGCGCTGGGCCAAGCTGCGGGAGGACCTGGCGTAGCCGGGGTGTCACGCCGAGGTCGCCTTCCCGACGGGCTGTCGGTAAATTGTTGCGCGGGGGACCGTGGTCGTGGTCACATGGGTACGAGCCCTGGTTAGGTCTGCCTAACCACGACCTCCACCGCAACCCCAGGAGGCATCCATGCCGACGCCCGAGCGTGCGGAGCGGCCACGGCAGCAGCCGGCGCCGTCCGACCTGCCGATGAAGGATCTGCTCGCCTCGTGCGCGGCGGCCACCGCGGTCTCCACCCCTCCGAGCGATCCGGAGGCTTCCGAGGCGTCCGAGGGGGACGCGGAGACCGGGCACGGGAGCGCTGAGCGGCGCCGGGCGGCTTAGGACGCCCCTCGGAGTGCACGGGACGCTGTGAAGCGCACCGGGCTTACGGGACGACGACCACCTTGGCGCCGACCGTCGCGAAGGTCCACATCGCGTGGCCGTCCGCCCGCTTCATCCGTACGCCGCCGGTCCTCGACTGCGGGTCCGGGGCCTGCATCGACCCGTCCTGCGCCGCGCTGAAGCCCACCGCGACCTCGCCGACGTTGGCGAAGCGCACCACGTGCTCGATGGGGATGCCGTCCGAGCCCTGGACCGTGCCCGAGCGCGAGGTGACCTGGTAGACCCCGGGCGGCGGGCTCACGGGGCTCGGCATCACCGTGAACGTACGGAGCGCCTTCTCGTTGCCGTCCACCAGCCACACCCGCCGGTCCTTCAGCGCGTAGACGACGCGCTCACCGGTGTCCGAGTCCGCCGGGACCGCGAGGGGGTCCTTCGTGGGCTTCGGCTTCGCGGCGGGCTGAGCGGAGGCGGAGGCCGATGCCTTCGGGGGGGCCGAGGAGGAGGACGCCACCGATTCGGGTGCGTTCGCCGATGCCTGGTAGGCGAGGACGGCGACCGCGACGACCGCCGCCGCAGTGAGCCCGGCCACCATTCCCGAGCTTCCCCTTGACACCGTGCACTCCCCTTTCGGCGGCCGTCCGCCGCATGTCGCACGAACGTTGTCGTACAGGCGTTGTCGTACAAGCGTCGTACGGGCGTTGTCGTACAAGCGTTTACGTCGTACCCGCGGACACCCGGTGACGGTAGCAGCAGCGGACGGGCAGGCGGGGACGCCGTACGGGCGCCGTACCGCCGTCGGCGGAGCCGTAGGCTGTTTGCGTGCTCTTGCTCGCCATGGATACCGCCACGCCCGCCGTCACCGTCGCCCTGCACGACGGTGCGTCCGTCATCGCCTCGTCCGGTCAGGTCGACGCCCGCAGGCACGGTGAACTGCTGCTGCCCGCCGTCGACCGGGTCCTCGCCGAGGCCGGGGTGACACTCGACGCCGTGACGGGCGTGGTCGTGGGCGTCGGCCCCGGCCCCTACACCGGGCTGCGCGTCGGCCTGGTCACCGCGGCGACCTTCGGCTCCGCCCTCTCCGTACCGGTGCACGGCCTCTGCACCCTGGACGGCCTCGCGTACGCCGCCGGGCAGGACGGCCTGGAAGGGCCCTTCGCCGTGGCGACGGACGCGCGTCGCAAGGAGGTCTACTGGGCGCGGTACGAGGACGCCCGCACCCGTACGGGGGACCCCGCCGTCGACCGGCCCGCCGACATCGCCGAGGCACTCGCCGGGCTCCCCGTGGCCGGCCAGGGCGCTGTGCTCTACCCGGACGCCTTCCCGGACGCGCGCGGCCCCGAACACGTGGCCGCCGGGGCGCTCGCCGCGCTCGCCGCCGAACGGCTCGCCGCCGGGCAGGAGCTCCTGGAGCCGCAGCCGCTCTATCTGCGCCGGCCCGACGCGCAGGTGCCGAAGAACTACAAGGTGGTCACCCCGACGTGAGCGCTGCGAACACGGCGCACCCGGCCGGCACGGCCGTCCTGCGCGAGATGCGCTGGTGGGACATCGAACCGGTGCTGGAGCTGGAGCACGCTCTCTTCCCGGACGACGCCTGGTCGCCCGGCATGTTCTGGTCCGAGCTGGCCCACGCCCGCGGCCCCGGCGCCACCCGCCACTACGTCGTCGCCGAGGACCCGGCCACCGGCCGGATCACCGGGTACGCCGGGCTCGCCGCCCTCGGCGAACTCTCCGACGTCCAGACCATCGCGGTCAGCCGCGAGGCCTGGGGCACCGGCCTCGGCTCCGAACTCCTCTCGGACCTGCTGAAGGCCGCGACCGCCTTCGAGTGCGCCACCGTGCTCCTCGAAGTGCGGGTCGACAACGCCCGCGCGCAGAAGCTGTACGAGCGCTTCGGCTTCGAGCCGATCGGCTTCCGGCGCGGCTATTACCAGCCGGGGAACATCGACGCGCTCGTCATGCGCCTCACCATGCACGAGCAAGCAGTACAAGAGCACGCGCAAGCAGTACAAGAGAACGCACCAGAGACCGGGACTGAATGATGGCTGCCGACGAACCCCTCGTACTCGGCATCGAGACCTCCTGCGACGAGACCGGCGTCGGCATCGTGCGCGGGACGACCCTGCTCGCGGACGCCGTCGCCTCCAGCGTCGACACCCACGCCCGCTTCGGCGGCGTCGTCCCGGAGATCGCCTCCCGCGCCCACCTGGAGGCGATGGTCCCCACCATCGAGCGCGCCCTGAGGGAGGCCGGGGTCAGCGCCCGCGACCTCGACGGGATCGCCGTCACCTCGGGTCCCGGGCTCGCGGGCGCGCTGCTGGTCGGCGTCTCGGCCGCGAAGGCGTACGCGTACGCCCTGAACAAGCCGCTCTACGGGGTCAACCACCTCGCCTCGCACATCTGCGTCGACCAGCTGGAGCACGGCCCGCTGCCCGAGCCGACCATGGCGCTCCTGGTCAGCGGCGGCCACTCCTCCCTCCTACTGGCCCCCGACATCACCAGCGACGTCCGCCCCCTCGGCGCGACCATCGACGACGCGGCGGGCGAGGCGTTCGACAAGATCGCCCGCGTGCTCAGCCTCGGCTTCCCCGGCGGCCCGGTCATCGACCGCCTCGCGAAGGAGGGCGACCCGAAGGCCATCGCCTTCCCGCGCGGCCTGACCGGCCCCCGCGACGCCCCGTACGACTTCTCCTTCTCCGGCCTGAAGACCTCGGTCGCCCGCTGGATCGAGGCGAAGCGAGCGGCGGGCGAGGAGGTGCCGGTACGGGATGTGGCGGCGTCCTTCCAGGAGGCCGTGGTGGACGTGCTCACCCGAAAGGCCGTACGGGCCTGCAAGGACGAGGGCGTCGACCACCTGATGATCGGCGGCGGGGTGGCGGCCAACTCCCGCCTCCGCGCGCTGGCCCAGGAGCGGTGCGAGCGGGCGGGCATCCGGCTGCGGGTGCCGCGGCCCGGGCTCTGCACGGACAACGGCGCGATGGTCGCGGCGCTCGGCGCGGAGATGGTCGCCCGCAACCGCCGCCCCTCGGACCTGGAGCTCTCGGCGGACTCGTCGCTGCCGGTGACGGTGCCGCACGTGCCGGGGGCCGCGCATGGCCACGGGCACGCGCACTCCCACGACCACGTGCACGAGATCAGCAAGGACAACCTCTACTCATGAGCGCCGCGACCATCGTCCTGATGTGGGAGGCCCGCGCCGTGGAGGGCCGCGGCGACGAACTCCTGGAGTGGGCCCGCGCCCGGTCCGCCGAGCTCTCCCGCGAGCCCGCCCGCCGCGAACTGCTGCGCGCCCCGCAGGACCGGGTGCTGGTCATGACGTGGTGGGAGGACGCTTCGTACGCCGACGACCTCCCCGAACTCCCCGAGCCCGACGCCGCCCTGATCACCCGGCCGGTGCACCGGTGGCGGTTCGAGGCGGTGGGGTGAGGAGCGCCTTCACGAGGCCCGTCGGCTGATCAGCCCCTCCACGGTCGCGTCCGGCTCGGCGGCGGTCTCGTGGTCGGCGGCGTACTCCCGCCAGTGCTCCTTCACCTCGGTGAGCCGGGGGAGCTCCGCCGCGTCCTTCTCGGTGATCATCTCGGGGAGGAACTCCCGGCGGAAGGTCTGCTCCGCCCGGGAGGACGCCGCCGGCCGATGAGTCCCGGCGCCCGGGCCGGTCTACCTTCCACGAGGTCCGAGAGGCTTCCAGGAGGTCCGAGAGGCTTCCACGAGGTCCGAGCGGCCTGCGACGACCGGATTCCCGACGAGGAGACGACGACCATGCAGAAGATCACCCCCTGTCTCTGGTACGACGGCCAGGCGAAGGAGGCGGCCGAGCACTACATCGCGATCTTCGGCGGCGACTCCCGCATCCTGGACATCAGCCGCTACGGCGAGGCCGGCCCCGGCCGGGCCGGTGACGTCCTCACCGTCAGCTTCAGCCTCGCGGGACAGGAGTACACGGGGCTCAACGGCGGACCGCAGTCCCCCTTCACCGAGGCGGTCTCGCTCGCCGTGGACTGCGCCGACCAGGCCGAGGTCGACCGGCTCTGGGCCGCGCTCACCGAGGGCGGCGAGGAGGGGCGGTGCGGCTGGCTCAAGGACCGGTACGGGGTCTCCTGGCAGCTCGTCCCGAGCGAGCTGCCGAAGCTGCTCACCGACCCGGACCCGGCGAAGGCCGAACGGACCATGAAGGCCATGCTCTCCATGGGAAAGCCGGACATCCAGGCGCTGCGGGACGCCTGAGCCCGGCAGCCCGGCAGCCCGGCCCCGGCAATCGCTGCTCGCCTACGACTCCTCGACCGCGATGGCGTTGCGCCACACGGTCACGTCCAGCGTCATGTAGTCGGCCGCCGCATCGGCCGCGGGCAGGGCCCGGACGACGATCAGAGCGAGGTGCCCGTTCTCCGTACGGACACAGATCTGGGTACCTCGCACCAGCCGGTCGAGCGCCAGTTCCGTGGAGAACCGGGTTTCGGACCGGCAGGTCTGCAGATCGCCCTCCTGCCCCGGGTTGAGCAGCACCATCGACCCGTTCGTCCGCACCACACTGCTGACGGAGCTGTACGCGAAGTCGCCGTCGCTGCCGAGGCGCGGGCTGTCCGTGCTGTCCGCGAGCGTCAGGTGGTAGCGGGCGGTCAGGTCGATGGACTTGTACACGACGGGCTCGGGGTCCGGCAGCGGTGCGGCGCCGCTCCCCTCGTCGTCGTCGTCCGGCGTTCCGGCCCCGGCCGAGGGCGCACTCGCGGCCCTTCCCGCCGTCCGCGTCGCCCTTGGGGCCGTACAGCGCGTACCCGCCGCCGGCTCCGACGACGAGGGCCGCGACGACGGCGATCGTGACGAACAGGCCGGTGCGCTTCTTCTCCGGCCCCTTCGGCGCGGGCCCTTGGGGCTGCTGCGGCTGGTGTCCGGTGGACGGGTACGCCGCGGGGTAGCCGCCGGAGGGCGAGCCGGTCTGCGGGTAGCCGTACGGGCCGGGCTGCTGCGCGGGCCCCGAGTGCGACGGGTAGCCGTACGCGCCCTGCGGCTGCGTCGGGCAGCCGTACGCGCCCGGCGCCGGGTTCGTCGGCACGGTCGGCTGCTGGTGGGCCCCGGATGCACATGGGGCCGGCGCGGCTCGGCGTGCTGGGGATGTGGGCCGGGGTCGCCGCTTCCGGCTGGCTGCTGGTGGGTGCGGCGCTCGTCCTGTTCGAGCAGGCGCAGGACATCTTCAGCGGGTTCGCCGGAGTGCTGTCCCTGGTCCTCGGGATGGCGGCGCTGGTGCCGGCCGTCGCCTTCGTCTGCCTCTACCTCGCCCGCGACCGTAAGGCCCGCGCGCTGCTCGCGGAGTGGGGCGCCCTGGACCACGACCCGGAGCGCGACCGCGAGCTGCGGCTGCCGGGGGTGAGCCTGGTCTGGCTGGTGCTGTCGTTCACCGTGGCGGCGGTGGGGCTGGCGCTCTGCGTGATCGGCCCGGCGAGCGTCCGGCCCGGCGACGACACGTACGCGACGGTCGCGCTGCTCATGGGCCTCGGCATGATCGCCTGGCTCACCGGTCTCATCGGCGCGGTCAAGGCGCTGGCGCACCGCCGCTGGGTGCTGCGGGTCCTGACTGTGCCCGCTGTGCCCGCCGTGGCCGCTGTGCCCGCCGTGGCCGAGCGACCCGCAGCACCGGCTCAACCCTGACGCCGCCTCCAGCGCTCCGCATCAGCCCAGCGGATGGCCGATCAGCATCGTCGGGGCCCCGGCGACCCGGGTCAGGAACACCGTCGCCGCGTTCGGGCCGCCGAGCTTCATCCGGCGGCGCAGCTCCTCCGGTTCGACCGCCGAGCCGCGCTTCTTGACGGTCAGTACGCCCACCTCACGCTCCCGCAGCAGCGCCTTCAGCTTCTTCATGTTGAACGGCAGCCGGTCGGTGATCTCGTACCCGGAGACGTACGGGGAGGAGTACGGCACATCGCCCGTGACGTACGCGATCGTCTCGTCCACCAGCCGCCCGCCGCACCGCTCCACGATGTCGGCGACCAGGTGCGCCCGGATCACCGCACCGTCCGGCTCGTACAGATAGCGCCCGACCGGGCCCACCGGCGGGGCGGGCAGCGGGGCCGGGGCGGCGAGGGTGGCCCCGGACGGCAGCAGGGTCGCCCGGAACGAACCGGGCGCGAAGCCCTCGCCGTACCAGAGCACCGCCTCCTTCACATCGCCGCCGTCCGAGATCCACTCGGCCTCCGCCTCGGGGCCGATCGCCTCGTGCGGGATGCCGGGCGCGATCTTCAGCGCCGCGCGGGGAGCCTTCAGCGCGGCGGCCGTCGCCCAGGACAGCGGGGGCGAGTACGCCTCCGGGTCGAAGATCCTCCCCCTGCCGCCGCGTCGGGCCGGGTCCACGAAGACGGCGTCGTACGGAGTGGTGTCGATCTCCGTGACGTCGGCGCACCGCACCTCGATCAGCGCGCCCAGGCCGAGCACCTCGGCGTTGGCGCGGGCCACCTCGGCGGTGAGCGGGTCGCGGTCCACGGCCAGGACGGCGATCCCGGCGCGGGCCAGCGCGACGGCGTCGCCGCCGATGCCGCAGCACAGGTCCGCCACGCTCCGCACGCCGAGCGCGGAGAACCGGGCGGCGCGGTGGGTGGCGACCGAGGTCCGGGTGGCCTGCTCGACGCCGTTGGGCGTGAAGTACATCCGGTACGCGTCCTCTGCCCCGAACTTCGCCACCGCCCGCTGCCGCAACCGGGCCTGGCCGAGCGCCGCCGACACCAGCTCCGCCGGGTGCGTGCGGCGCAGCCGGGTCGCGGTGGCCAGCTCCTCGGCGGGGTCGTGGTCGCGCAGCTCGGCCAGCAGGTGCTCGCCCCCGGGGGTGCGCAGGGCGGCGAAGGCGGCGCGGGCGGGGTCGTCGGCCGGGGTGGCGGGGGTCGTTGCGTTCACCCGGTCCATTGTGGCCGGTGCGCGGATGGGGGCGCCTATGGGGCGACGCGCGTCCCTACAGGCCGACGCGGGTGCCCATGGGCCGGTCGGGGGACGGGCCAGGTCCCCTCGCGGTGTCGGGGCCGGGGGCGGCCGGGTGGCTGGCAGGATGCGGCGCCATGCAACTAGTACGACAAAAAGGAAAATCACCCGTGAAGCGGCACCGGCCGGTCTCCGTCGTGCTGGCGGCCCTCCTGGCAGCCACCGTCACCTCCGCCTGCGCGTCGGAGACGGTCGGCGGCGGCACGGGAGCCCCGGGTGGACCGGCCAGGCCCGCCGCCGGACAGCAGGGCGGGGCCGCCCCGCAGGCCGGGCCCGCCCGCGCCCTGGGCACGTACGCCGAGGACCTCAAGCGGAAACAGGCCGCACGGGCCGTCGCCGCGAAGAAGTGGGGGCTGGCCAAGACCCCGCTCGCCGCCCCCGAGCCGCCGAAGGTGAAACCGCGCATCACCACCCGCAAGGGGTTCGAGGTCCGGGACGACGAGGGGCTGCCGCCCGTCTTCACCACCGTCCCCACCAAGGAGAAGATCGTCTTCCTCACCATGGACGACGGCGCGGAGAAGGACCCCGCGCTGCTGCGGATGATGACCGAACTGGACATCCCCTACAGCGCCTTCCTGAGCGACTACGTCATCAACGACGACTACGGGTACTTCAAGCAGATGCAGAAGCGCGGGGTGACCATCAGCAACCACACGCTCAACCACCGCTACCTGCCCGGCCTCTCCTACGCCGAGCAGAAGCGGGAGATCTGCGGCCAGCAGGAGAAGATCCTCAAGAACTACGGGAAGCGGCCCACTCTCTTCCGCCCGCCCTACGGCAACTACAACCGCGACACCCTCGTCGTCGCCAAGGCCTGCGGCATCACCGCCGTACCCCTGTGGTCCGCCGAGGCCTTCGCCGACCACATGGAATGGCGGGAGTGGGACCGGGACCTGCACCCCGGCGACATCGTCCTCACCCACTTCCGGGGCGAGGGCGACTGGAAGGGCACGATGCCCGACATGATCCGCCTGGTCATGAAGACCATCACGGACAAGGGGTACGCGGTGGCGAAGCTGGAGGACTACGTCTGACCTCCGCCCGCCCGGCGTACGGCCCCGAATGCGCGCTCAGCCGACGCTGCGCGCGCATTCGTCGCGAGTGGCGCCCGGGGCGCGGCATCTCCGTACCGTCGTACGGAACGCGAGGAGCCGCCCCGGCGTTGGCCGGACGGTGATCCCATGGGGCCCCCATCGAGACGGCGCGAGGGTGGTGAATTGGCACTCCGCTTGACCGAGTGCTAATCGCGGTCATAGTCTCATGTCTGGCACTCCCCCCTGGAGAGTGCCAGCACCACACTGTGCGACAGGGCAGGTCCGGCACCCGCGACGACGGATCGGTCTGGTCGCCGCCCACTGACTGCTAAACCCCGTGAGATCTCCGAAGGGGGAGACCGGATCGTGTCGACCACCAGCTCCAAGGTTGCGATCAAGCCGCTTGAGGACCGCATTGTGGTCCAGCCGCTCGACGCCGAGCAGACCACGGCTTCCGGCCTGGTCATTCCGGACACCGCGAAGGAGAAGCCCCAGGAGGGCGTCGTCCTCGCGGTGGGCCCGGGCCGCTTCGAGAACGGCGAGCGTCTTCCGCTCGACGTCAAGACCGGCGACGTCGTCCTGTACAGCAAGTACGGCGGCACCGAGGTGAAGTACAACGGCGAGGAGTACCTCGTCCTCTCGGCCCGCGACGTCCTCGCGATCGTCGAGAAGTAATTCACCCACGTTTGCTTGTGTTCTGCGCCCCTGGCCCCCTGCGAAATAACTAGCCGGGTGGCGAGGGGCGCAGTTCGTTCGAGAGGGAAGTACAGCCCATGGCGAAGATTCTGAAGTTCGACGAGGACGCCCGTCGCGCCCTTGAGCGCGGCGTCAACAAGCTTGCCGACACGGTGAAGGTGACGATCGGCCCCAAGGGCCGCAACGTCGTCATCGACAAGAAGTTCGGCGCACCCACCATCACCAACGACGGCGTCACCATCGCGCGCGAGGTCGAGCTCGACGACCCGTACGAGAACCTCGGTGCCCAGCTCGTCAAGGAGGTGGCGACCAAGACCAACGACGTAGCGGGTGACGGCACCACCACCGCGACCGTCCTGGCCCAGGCGCTCGTCCGTGAGGGCCTGCGCAACGTCGCCGCGGGCGCCTCCCCGGCCGCCCTGAAGAAGGGCATCGACGCCGCGGTCAAGGCCGTGTCCGAGGAACTCCTCGCGACCGCCCGCCCGATCGACGACAAGTCCGACATCGCCGCCGTGGCAGCGCTCTCCGCGCAGGACACCCAGGTCGGCGAGCTCATCGCGGACGCGATGGACAAGGTCGGCAAGGACGGTGTCATCACCGTCGAGGAGTCCAACACCTTCGGTCTGGACCTGGAGTTCACCGAGGGCATGGCCTTCGACAAGGGCTACCTGTCCCCGTACATGGTGACCGACCAGGAGCGTATGGAGGCCGTCCTCGACGACCCGTACATCCTGATCCACCAGGGCAAGATCGGCTCCATCCAGGAGCTGCTCCCGCTCCTGGAGAAGGTCATCCAGGCCGGCGCCTCCAAGCCGCTCCTGATCATCGCCGAGGACGTCGAGGGCGAGGCGCTCTCCACCCTCGTCGTCAACAAGATCCGCGGCACCTTCAACGCCGTCGCGGTGAAGGCCCCGGGCTTCGGCGACCGCCGCAAGGCCATGCTCGGCGACATCGCCACCCTCACCGGTGCGACCGTCATCGCCGAAGAGGTCGGCCTCAAGCTCGACGGTGCCGGCCTCGAGGTGCTGGGCACCGCCCGCCGCGTCACCGTCTCCAAGGACGACACGACCATCGTCGACGGCGGGGGCAACTCCGACGACGTCAAGGGCCGCGTCAACCAGATCAAGGCCGAGATCGAGTCCACGGACTCCGACTGGGACCGCGAGAAGCTCCAGGAGCGCCTCGCGAAGCTGGCCGGCGGCGTGTGCGTCATCCGCGTCGGTGCCGCCACCGAGGTGGAGCTCAAGGAGAAGAAGCACCGCCTCGAGGACGCCATCTCCGCCACCCGCGCCGCGGTCGAGGAGGGCATCGTCTCCGGCGGTGGCTCCGCTCTCGTCCACGCCGTGAAGGTCCTGGAGGGCAACCTCGGCAAGACCGGCGACGAGGCCACCGGTGTCGCGGTCGTCCGCCGTGCCGCCGTCGAGCCGCTGCGCTGGATCGCCGAGAACGCCGGCCTGGAGGGTTACGTCATCACCTCCAAGGTCTCCGAGCTCGACAAGGGCCAGGGCTTCAACGCCGCCACCGGCGAGTACGGCGACCTGGTCAAGGCCGGCGTCATCGACCCGGTCAAGGTCACCCGCTCCGCCCTGGAGAACGCCGCGTCCATCGCGTCGCTGCTGCTCACGACCGAGACCCTGGTCGTCGAGAAGCCGGCCGAGGATGAGGGCGACGCCGGTCACGGCGGCCACGGCCACTCCCACTAGTACGCGCAGTACCTACTGGTACACGCAGCGCCTACTGGTACGCGCAGTACCTGTCGGTATGCCTGAGGCCCGGTACCCCCGTCGCGGGGGCGCCGGGCCTCGGTGCGTTCCGGTCCTGCTACGCCGTGCGCGGCAGTCGTCCGGGGCGACCGGGTCCGCGAACGGCAACCCTTCTACGTAACCGCGTTCTCCTCCAGCGCGAAGTCCCCCGTGCGGTGGATCTCCTCACCGAGCGCCCCCGCCACACGCGGGGCCGGCAGGACGTCCGGCAGCTCGTACAGCGGGGATCCGGCCGGCCCAGGTCCGACGCCCGTACGGTGCCGCACTCACGGAAGCGCCGGGTGAGGGGAGAGCCCGGTCCGGACCGACGGACCCCGCCGCGCCTACTGGGGCCCGTACTTGCGTCCCGTACGCGAGGTGACCCCGCCGAGCAGGCTGCGGGGCGCCACCTTGACCAGCCCCATGAGCGCCTTGTAGCGCGGGTCGGGGATGGACACCGACCTGCCCCGTGCCAGATCGGCCAGGGCCGAGGCCACCAGCTTGTCCGCATCCAGCCACATCCACCCCGGGATGTTGCCGGTGCCCATCCCGGCCCGCTCGTGGAACTCCGTACGGACGAAGCCCGGGCACAGCGCCATCAGCCGCACCCCCGAACCGGCCAGATCCTTCGCCGCACCCTGGGTGAACTGCACGACCCACGCCTTGGAAGCCCCGTACGTACCGCGCGGCACGAACGCCGCGACGGACGCCACGTTGATCACCCCGCCCCGGCCGCGCTCCTTCATGCCCGTGGCGGCGGCCGAGGTCAGCCGCAGTACCGCCTCGCAGTGCACCTTCAGCATCGTCAGCTCGTCGGCCATGGACACTTCCAGGTAGCGCCCCTTGTTGCCGAACCCGGCGTTGTTGACCAGCAGATCGACCGGGTGCGTGCGGTCCGCGAGGCGTTTCTCGACCGCCTCGATCCCGGCGTCCGTGGACAGGTCCGCGCGCAGCACCTCGGCCTCGATGCCGTGCCGGTCGTGCAGTTCGGTGGCCTGCTCGCGCAGCCGGGCGGTGTCACGGGCCACCAGCACCAGGTTGTGCCCCTGGCCCGCGAGCCGCCGCGCGAAGGCCGCCCCGATACCCGCCGTCGCGCCCGTAATCAGTGCAGTCGTCATAGGCGGCACGTTAGTGCCCCGCGCGCCGGGGCGGGCGGCCCGGTCAGGGCTGAGAGCACGGGTCACCAGTGGGAGGATGCGCCGCGCACCGGCGCAGTTCCCCTCAACGGGACGCCCCGGTAAGGCCGGTGCCCCGCCAGGCGGCCGGGTGACGCCCTCAGCCCTGCCGCTCCACGTACTCCCGCGCCGTGCGCAGCGCCTCGGGGTGCAGGGCCGACGCGGCGGCCAGCAGGGACGGCAGCAGGGTGCGCTCGGTCGTGACGGCCCGGAACTGCAGGGCGGCGGTGATCTCGTGGTCCGGGCGGTGCACGATCTCGACGGGGTATCCCGCCCGGATCGTGCCCGGCTCGATGACCCGCAGATACGCGCCGGTCACCGCCTCCTGGGTGAACCGCCGGACCCACTTGTCCTCGCCGATGTGGTCGGTGAAGGTCCGGCACGGGATGCGTCCCGAGGTCACCTCCAGCAGCAGCTCCGCCCCCACCCGCCAGCGCTCACCGATCAGCGCGCCGCTCACATCGACCCCGAGGGTGGTGAGGTTCTCGCCGAACGAGCCGGGGCCCAGCTCCCGGCCGCCCAGCCGGCGCTGCCACGCGTCCAGCTCCTCCCGCGCGAAGGCGTACACCGCCTGGTCGCTGCCGCCGTGGTGGCGCAGGTCGCAGACCGCGTCCCCGGCGAGCCCGCTGCCGCCCGTCCCCTTGGGGCCGGGATCCGAGACCCGCACGGCCCCCTCGAACGGCCGCTTGTCGATCCCGCTCAGACCGCCGGGACCACCGGCGGACGGGAGAGGGGCGGGGCGGCCGACATTGACGCTCAGCAATCTCATGAGGATCACGCTAATGGCTCAACCCCCAAAGGGGTACGTCATTAATTCGCCTCCGACCCAAGAAGCTCTTATGGTGGAGGGGTGATCGAAGCACGCCACCTCCGCGTCCTGCGCGCCGTCGCCACCACCGGCTCGTTCTCCGCCGCCGCCCGCGAACTCGGCTGCACCCAGCCCGCGGTGAGCCAGCAGATGAAGGCCCTGGAGTCCTCCGCCGGCACCACTCTGCTGATCCGCACCGGCCGCGAGATGCGCCTCACCCAGGCGGGCGAGGCGCTGGTGCGGCACGCCTCCGGCATCCTCGCGGGACTGACCGCGGCCGAGGAGGAGGTCGCCGCCATCGCCGGGCTGCGGGCCGGCCGGGTCCGCCTCGTCTCCTTCCCCAGCGGCAGCTCCACCCTGGTACCCGGCGCGCTGGCGGCCCTGCGGGCCGAGCACCCCGGGACCAGGGTCTCGCTGGTCGAGGCCGAACCGCCGCGCTCGGTCGACCTGCTGCGCGACGGCGACTGCGACATCGCGCTGGCCTTCCGTTACGGCGCCACCGGCGGTGAATGGGACGACCTGGTGGTCCGGCCGCTGCTCACCGACCGGCTGATCGGCCTGGTCCCGGACGGGCACCGGCTGGCGGACGCGTCGAGCGTCTCCATCGGTGAGCTGGCGGACGAGTCGTGGATCGCGGGCTGCCCGCGCTGCCGCCGCCAGCTGGTGGAGGTCTGCGAGGAGTCCGGGTTCACCCCCCGGATCGACTTCGCCACCGACGACTACCCGGCGGTGATGGGCCTGGTGGGGGCCGGGCTCGGCGTGGCGGTGCTGCCGGAGCTGGCGGTGGAGTCGGTGCGGCCCAAGGGGGCCCGGACCGTGGCGGTGGAGCCCGCGATCGAGCGGGAGATCGTGGCGCTCACCCTGCCGGACCTGGCCCGGGTCCCGGCGGTGGCGGCCACCCTGGATCAGCTGTCCCTGGCGGCCGCGCGCTGAGGGACTGTGCTGCTGAGGGACCGTGTTGCTGCGGGGCGTGTCGCTGCGTGGCCGTGTTGCTGAGTTGCCGTGGTGGGGAAACGTTTCTGCGTTCGACCGGACCCGGCGTGTGTCAGGTCGGACGGGAGCCTGTCGTGGCCGTGGTCACGCCTGAGGGCGCCGCGGTGATCAGCCTGGTTCTGGCCCGGCCCATGAGCTCTTCACGCTCGTCCTCGGTCAGGCCGCCCCACACTCCGTAGGGTTCGCGTACGGCCAGGGCGTGGGCCGCGCACTCGGCGCGTACCGGGCACCGCATGCACACCTCCTTCGCGGAGGTCTCGCGAGCGCTGCGGGCGGCGCCGCGCTCACCTTCGGGATGGAAGAACAGGGAGCTGTCGACGCCTCGGCAGGCGGCGAGCAGCTGCCAGTCCCACAGGTCTGCGTTGGGTCCGGGAAGGCGGGAGAAATCTGCCATTGCTTGTCCCCTCGAAGCCGTGCTGCGTCGGAAGCGGCATCCTGGACCGCCGGTGAACCGGCGACCCGTGATCGGCGATCGTCTCTTCGGTGACCTGAGTCTCGACCGTACATCTGCGGTGCTAGTAGATGTAAATATGACTGTTTGCGAATTTAGCCACAGACACCCTTAAAAGGGAAGAAATCTCGCCAAATAGGGCAAGCCGGAGGGTGAAGATTCGGTTGACGGGTAAATCACCCGCGTCGCTCTCCTCCGTGCGCGGACCCTCACGTAGAGTGCCGAACCCGAAGGTCCGACCCGTAACTCTTTCGAGTGACCATCGTTAAGAGGGCGGATGCGGTTGACGGAGAACGAGCTCGGGCACATGTCCGAAGGGGTCAACCGCACAGGTGACGACTTGTATCAGCCTGGAGGCTCAAGGTGACGCGCATCAGCTGCGGAGGACGGTCATGACATCCGTGCTCGTCTGCGACGATTCCCCGCTTGCCCGAGAAGCGCTCCGTCGCGCGGTGGCCACCGTGCCCGGTGTCGAGCGCGTGACCACGGCGGCCAACGGCGAGGAAGTCCTCCGCCGCTGGGGGGCCGACCGTTCGGATCTGATTCTGATGGACGTACGCATGCCCGGCCTGGGGGGTGTGGAGACGGTCAGGCGGCTGCTCTCCGCCGACCCCGGGGCCCGGATCATCATGCTGACCGTCGCCGAGGACCTGGACGGGGTGGCGCTCGCGGTCGCCGCCGGTGCCCGCGGCTATCTGCACAAGGACGCCTCGCGCGCCGAGCTGCGGGCCACCGTCACCCAGGCGCTGGCCGACCCGACGTGGCGGCTCGCCCCGCGCCGGCTGCGGTCCGCCGAGATGGGGGCGGCCCCGACGCTCACCGCGCGGGAGATCCAGGTGCTCGAAGGCATGAGCCACGGCCGCTCCAACGCGGAGATCGGCCGTGAGCTGTTCCTCTCCGAGGACACGGTCAAGACCCACGCCAGGCGGCTGTTCAAGAAGCTCGGGGCCTCGGACCGCGCCCATGCGGTGGCCCTGGGATTCCGCTGGGGGCTGGTCCGCTGACGCCCGGCCCGGACCGCCCCCGTCCGCAGGCCGGCGGACGGGGTGACGGGACGGGTCGCCAGCGGTACGACCGCGGATCCGGGCGCCCGCCGACGGCGCCATGTGACGCTTCCCGGCCGATGACGCATCCTTGAGTCGTGGAGTTCCTCAGGAACGATTCGGTCGAGCGGAAGGGGAGGGCGCAGGACATGACATCCGGCGCACCCGCTCATAACGCTTCGGTGCACAACTCGGGACGCGATGGAGCGGACCGTTCGGCATCAGGGCACCATGGTCCGATGCGCGACGACGAGACCACGGCGATCGGTGCCCTCGTGCACCAGGCCGTCGACGGCGACGCGCAGGCCACCCACGATCTGCTGGCCCATGTCCACCCCCTCGCCCTGCGCTACTGCCGCTCCCGGCTCAACCGCCTGCCCGGTGATGCGCGCCACTTCGTGGAGGACCTCGCGCAGGAGGTCTGCGTCGCCGTCCTGATGGCGCTGCCGCGCTACAAGGACACCGGCAGGCCCTTCGAGGCCTTCGTCTTCGCCATCGCCGGCCACAAGGTCGCCGATCTCCAGCGCGCCGCGATGCGCCACCCGGGGTCGACCGCCGTCCCCTCCGACGAGATGCCGGAGCGGCCCGACGACTCCCTCGGCCCGGAGGAGCGCGCCCTGCTCAGCAGCGACGCGGCCTGGGCCAAGAAGCTCCTCGCCAACCTCCCGGAGAGCCAGCGCGAACTGCTGGTCCTGCGGGTCGCGGTCGGGCTGACCGCCGAGGAGACCGGGCGGATGCTCGGGATGTCGCCGGGCGCCGTCCGGGTCGCCCAGCACCGTGCGCTCAGCCGGCTGCGGGCGCTGGCCGAGCAGTAGGGGCACCCCGCGGCCGCCCCCGTGTGGGCTGCCGTAGGAAGCTACAGAACGCCCAACTGATCTTGATCGTGGAATGAGACACCCGTGGAGCCCGTTAGCATGGACATCCGCACCGATCAAGACCATTTGGGGAAGGTGTCATGACTGCAAACGTCGACGGAGTGCCTGAGAAGTTCGCAACGCTCGGGCTGACATACGACGACGTGCTGCTGCTGCCGGGCGCGTCCGAGGTCCTGCCCAACGCGGTCGACACCTCGTCCCTCATCTCGCGGAACGTACGCGTGAACATCCCCCTGCTGTCGGCCGCCATGGACAAGGTGACCGAGTCCCGGATGGCCATCGCCATGGCCCGTCAGGGCGGCGTCGGCGTGCTGCACCGCAACCTCTCGATCGAGGACCAGGTCAACCAGGTCGACCTGGTCAAGCGGTCCGAGTCCGGGATGGTCACCGACCCGATCACCGTGCACCCCGACGCCACCCTCGGCGAGGCGGACGCGCTGTGCGCCAAGTTCCGTATCAGCGGCGTGCCGGTCACCGACCCCGCGGGCAAGCTGCTGGGCATCGTGACCAACCGTGACATGGCCTTCGAGTCGGACCGCTCCCGCCAGGTGCGCGAGGTCATGACGCCGATGCCGCTCGTCACCGGCAAGGTCGGCATCTCCGGCGTGGAGGCCATGGAGCTGCTGCGCCGCCACAAGATCGAGAAGCTGCCGCTGGTCGACGAGGCCGGGATCCTCAAGGGCCTCATCACGGTCAAGGACTTCAAGAAGGCCGAGCAGTACCCGAACGCCGCCAAGGACGCCGAAGGCCGTCTGCTGGTCGGCGCGGCCGTCGGCGCGAGCCCCGAGGCGCTGGACCGCGCCCAGGCGCTCGCCTCCGCCGGGGTCGACTTCCTGATCGTCGACACCTCGCACGGCCACAACAGCAACGCCCTCAACTGGATGGCGAAGATCAAGTCGAGCGTCGCCATAGACGTCATCGGAGGCAACGTCGCCACCCGCGACGGCGCCCAGGCGCTGATCGACGCCGGTGTCGACGGCGTGAAGGTCGGCGTCGGACCCGGCTCGATCTGTACGACCCGCGTGGTCGCCGGCATCGGCGTCCCGCAGGTCACCGCGATCTACGAGGCCGCACTCGCCGCTCGTGCCGCGGGCGTCCCGGTCATCGGCGACGGCGGCCTGCAGTACAGCGGCGACATCGGCAAGGCGCTCGCCGCCGGCGCGGACAGCGTCATGCTGGGCAGCCTCCTCGCCGGGTGCGAGGAGTCCCCGGGCGAGCTGATGTTCATCAACGGCAAGCAGTTCAAGTCGTACCGCGGCATGGGCTCGCTGGGCGCCATGCAGTCCCGCGGACAGGGCCGTTCGTACTCCAAGGACCGCTACTTCCAGGCCGAGGTCTCCTCGGACGACAAGCTCGTCCCCGAGGGCATCGAGGGCCAGGTGCCCTACCGCGGTCCGCTGGCCAACGTTCTCCACCAGCTCGTCGGCGGCCTCCGCCAGACCATGGGCTACGTCGGCGCCGAGTCCGTCGACCAGATGGAGAGCAAGGGCCGCTTCGTCCGGATCACTTCGGCGGGTCTCAAGGAGAGCCACCCGCACGACATCCAGATGACGGTGGAAGCACCGAACTACAGCCGGAAATAACGCAGACAGCCAAAAGCGACGCAGGAAGTAACGCGTCACCGCGGGTGAGGGGCGGACCGGAGTTCCCGGTACCGCCCCTCAGGCGCGTGTCGGGGATACTGGTCAGTGCAGACGTAGAGGGAAAGGCCACACATCGTGACTGAGATCGAGATCGGGCGCGGCAAGCGCGGCCGCCGGGCTTACGCATTCGACGACATCGCCGTCGTACCGAGCCGCCGCACCCGGGACCCGAAGGAGGTCTCGATCGCCTGGCAGATCGACGCCTACCGTTTCGAGCTGCCGTTCCTGGCCGCTCCCATGGACTCCGTGGTCTCCCCGCAGCACGCCATCCGCATCGGTGAGCTCGGCGGCCTGGGCGTCCTCAACCTGGAAGGGCTGTGGACCCGGCACGCCGACCCGCAGCCGCTGCTGGACGAGATCGCCGAGATGCCGGTCGAGTCCGCGACCCGGCGGCTCCAGGAGATCTACTCCGCCCCCATCCAGGAGGAGCTGATCGGGCAGCGCATCAAGGAGGTGCGCGACTCCGGTGTCGTCACCGCCGCCGCGCTCTCCCCGCAGCGCACCGCCCAGTTCTCCAAGGCCGTCGTCGACGCCGGGGTGGACATCTTCGTCATCCGCGGTACGACGGTCTCCGCCGAGCACGTCTCGGGCGCGGCCGAGCCGCTCAACCTGAAGCAGTTCATCTACGAGCTGGACGTCCCGGTCATCGTCGGCGGCTGCGCCACGTACACCGCCGCCCTGCACCTGATGCGCACCGGCGCGGCCGGTGTGCTCGTCGGCTTCGGCGGTGGCGCCGCGCACACCACCCGCAACGTCTTCGGCATCCAGGTCCCGATGGCCACCGCCGTCGCGGACGTGGCCGGGGCCCGCCGCGACTACATGGACGAGTCCGGCGGCCGGTACGTGCACGTCATCGCCGACGGCGGCGTCGGCTGGTCGGGCGACCTGCCGAAGGCCATCGCCTGCGGTGCGGACGCCGTGATGATGGGCTCTCCGCTGGCCCGTGCGACGGACGCGCCGGGCCGCGGCCGCCACTGGGGCATGGAGGCCGTCCACGAGGACGTGCCGCGCGGCAAGCTGGTCGACCTCGGTCCGGTCGGGACGACGGAGGAGGTCCTCACCGGCCCGTCGCACACCCCGGACGGCTCGATGAACATCTTCGGCGCCCTGCGCCGCGCGATGGCCACCACCGGCTACAGCGACCTCAAGGAGTTCCAGCGCGTCGAGGTGACGGTGGCGGACTCGCAGCACCGCCGCTGACCTGTCCGTACGCAAGCGGGAGGGGCCCGTACCGCCAAGGCGGTACGGGCC